>NZ_FPIX01000022.1:0-105131 GCF_900119205.1 Pseudomonas sp. NFACC16-2
GAGAAGCAAGCTTCTCTCTACCGCTCGACTTGCATGTGTTAGGCCTGCCGCCAGCGTTCAATCTGAGCCATGATCAAACTCTTCAGTTCAAACATCTTTGGGTTTTGAGAAAACCCTAAACTTGGCTCAGCAATCGTTGGTTACATCTTTGATTTCTCGCGGAGTAACTTGTGATGCTGATAATCTGTTGACTAGCAGTCTGACTCCACAAGCACCCACACGAATTGCTTGATTCAGTTGTTAAAGAGCGGTTGGCTGAGTCTTTCGTCTCAACCGAGGCGCGCATTCTACAGCGCCCCGTGTATCTGTCAAGCGGTTATTTTCAGAAGTTTTCAAAGTTTCGCTTCGGAAACATCAACAACTTCAACCACTTGCGCCTAAGATCTCTCGTTAGCGGGAGGCGAATTCTACAGCGTTACTCGCTGCTGTCAACACCTCTTTTTCACCGCTTTCGACCGAGAAGATCGAACCGCCGATAGAGCCAAACAACACCGCTCCACCTGCTCCTTCCGGGCTTCGATGAACTGAAGCCCTGCACCTTCGAAACCTAGTTAACTCATTGAATCTAAAGGAGTTTTCCGTTTCGACTGCGCCGGAAGTGGGGCGAATTATAGACTTCCAGAATCTGCCGTCAACCCTTAATTACGCTTTTGTTGCAGAAGAGACTTTCCTACCCCGCAAACGCGGGATCCGGCGCATAACCGGCGGGACTCTTAGCATCAACAGTACAGCCCCTATAAACGCGTATATCGCCCACTCCTTCAGATCTGCCCGCACGATCCACAGCATATGCAGCAACCCAAGCCCCAGGATCAGATAAACCAGGCGATGCAATTTCTTCCAACGCATGCCAAGCCGCCGCTGACTGTAGCGATTGGATGTGACCGCCAACGCCAGCAGGCCGAGAAACCCAAGCGCCCCGACGATAATGTAAGGCCGCTTGCTCAACTCGACGCCCAACTGCGACCAGTCGAACCCCAATATGAACGCCGCATACCCACTCAAATGCAGCACCACATAAGCAAAGCACCACAACCCCAACTGCCGCCTGACCGCAATCCACCCCGCCCATCCCGTCAGCTTTTGCAGCGGCGTCATGCTCAAGGTGATCAACAACAGGATCAACGTGCCCAACCCGAGCCGATCCACCAGCACCTTGCCCGGGTCAGGACCCAGCGAGTTCATCAAGGCCTCGTAAAGCCAGAACAAGGGCCAGATCGCCGCCGCGATGAAGACGCCGACTCGCCAGACTGGAAAACGCATCAGTAGTCCTTCCTCAGGTCCATCCCTGCATATAAAGAAGCGACTTCATCCTGATAGCCGTTGAACATCAACGTATCGCGGACATTGGGACTGAACAGACCGCTCGGTAAACGACGCTCATGCGCCTGGGTCCACCGCGGGTGATCGACCGTCGGATTGACGTTGGCATAAAAACCGTATTCGTCAGACGCAATGCTCTGCCAAGTCGTCTTCGGCTGCTCACTCACCAGACTGATACGCACGATGGACTTCACACTTTTGAAACCGTATTTCCATGGGACCACCAACCGCAGCGGCGCGCCGTTCTGGTTCGGCAACTCCCGCCCGTACATTCCCACCGCCAGAATGGCCAACGGGTTCATCGCCTCATCCAATCGCAAGCCTTCGACATACGGCCAGTCGATCAAGGCGAAACCGGAACGCTGCCCCGGCATGACCTTGGGATCCTGCAGGGTTTCGAAGCGGATGTACTTGGCCTTGGAGGTCGGTTCGACCTGCTTGAGCAAGGCAGAGATGGGGAAGCCAATCCACGGAATGACCATCGACCAAGCCTCGACACAGCGCAATCGATAGATGCGCTCTTCCAGTTGATAAGGCTTCATGAAGTCTTCCAACCCGTAGCGTCCCGGCTTGCCCACCTCCCCGTCCACGACCACGCTCCAGGGCTCGGTCTTCAACGATCCTGCATTGGCTGCCGGGTCTCCCTTGTCAGTTCCGAATTCATAGAAGTTGTTGTAGTGGGTTGCGTCCTTGAACGGCGTGATGGGCTCATTCTTGACCGTGACCACGCCCCATTGGACTGAGGGCAGTTTCTCGGCAAACCAGGACGGCGCCTTGCCGGGCTCGACATCGGCATAACGCGCCGCATCGGCAGCACTGGCCCATTGAGGCAAGCCGCTGACGGCGAGACCAGCCAGGGACGCACCGAGCATTTGCCGACGGGATAGATAGAGGGATTCGGGCGTGACGTCCGATTCACGGCAGTCGGACGACTTGGGGATCTTGATCAGCATGACAACTCCGCAGTATTGGAGGGCAGGTGCACCAATAGACTGCGGAGTATGGGGGAAATTACATTAAGGCAACGTTTAGCGTCGGCGAAGACGCAACAAGTATTGCACCGGTCCGGAAGCGGCATAGCCCAGGAAAACCAACAACAGGATACGCGGTGGATCACTGAACACCACTGCGAACACCAGCACCACCGCCAGAATCGCCACGAATGGCACACGCCCCTTCAGGTCGAGCTCCTTGAAGCTGTTGTATTTGATGTTGCTGACCATCAACATCCCGGCCGCCGCAACCAGCAACGCCACCAGGAACGACATTTTCGACCCCTGGATGCCGTAGTCGCTGAATGCCCAGACGACACCTGCCACGACACCCGCCGCGGCCGGACTGGCCAGGCCGATGAAGTAACGTTTGTCAGCCTTGCCAACCTGGGTGTTGAAACGCGCCAGGCGCAACGCCGCCCCCGCCACATAGATAAAGGCAACCATCCAGCCGACCTTGCCCATGTCTCCCAGCGCCCAGCCGAACGCCAGCAAGGCGGGAGCCACGCCAAAGGCGACCATGTCGGACAGTGAATCATACTCAGCGCCAAACGCACTCTGGGTATTGGTCATGCGGGCCACGCGCCCGTCCAGACCATCGAGCACCATGGCGACGAAGATCGCAATGGCGGCGAACGCGAAGTAACGACTCGCCCCTGCGCCATCCCCAGCGCTCAAGGCAGCCTGGGCACTCATGGAGTTGATGATGGAATAGAAACCGGCGAACAGGTTCGCGGTGGTGAACAGGTTCGGCAATAGATAGATGCCACGATGCCGGACCTTACGGCCTTCAGCGTCATGGCCTTCTTCGACGTGTTCATCGATGGGTAGCAGGCTTTCGGCGTCAGGAGCCTGGTTTGGCTCGTCGGGACGTTCGCTCATGGACAATACCTTGCAACGGTGTGAAAAAATTCGACAGATGTCTGGGACGACGGTTCGGCCGCAAACGATGCAGCTTTATACCAGAAGCCACCGCCCAAACGAAAAAACGCGGCCAAGGCCGCGTTTTTCGACTCAAGTTCGCGACTTAGTTCTTGGCTTTGTCGACGATCTTGTTGGCGCTGATCCACGGCATCATCGAACGCAGTTGCTCGCCGATGATTTCGATACCGTGCGCAGCGTTGTTGCGACGCTTGGCGGTCATCGAAGGATAGCCGGTGGCGCCTTCGCTGATGAACATCTTGGCGTATTCGCCGTCCTGGATACGTTTCAGGGCGTTGCGCATGGCCTGACGGGATTCGGCGTTGATCACTTCCGGACCGGTCACGTACTCGCCGTACTCGGCGTTGTTGGAGATCGAGTAGTTCATGTTGGCGATACCGCCTTCGTACATGAGGTCAACGATCAGCTTCAGTTCGTGCAGGCACTCGAAGTAAGCCATTTCCGGCGCGTAGCCCGCTTCGACCAGGGTTTCAAAACCGGCCTTGACCAGTTCGACGGTACCGCCACACAGAACGGCTTGCTCGCCGAACAGGTCGGTTTCGGTCTCGTCCTTGAACGTGGTTTCGATGATGCCGGTACGACCGCCACCCACGCCAGCGGCGTAGGACAGAGCCACGTTCTTGGCATTGCCCGAAGCGTCCTGGTAGATCGCGATCAGGTCAGGGATACCGCCGCCTTTCACGAACTCGGAACGCACGGTGTGGCCCGGAGCCTTCGGCGCGATCATGATCACGTCGAGGTCGGCACGCGGCACGACCTGGTTGTAATGGATCGAGAAACCGTGGGAGAAGGCCAGGGTCGCGCCTTTCTTGATGTTCGGTTCGATTTCGTCGCGATACAGGGCGCCCTGGAACTCGTCCGGCGTCAGGATCATGACCAGGTCGGCAGCGGCAACGGCGGAAGCCACGTCAGCCACTTTCAGGCCATGGGCTTCTGCCTTGGCAACGGTGGCCGAGCCTTTGCGCAGGCCGACAGTCACGTCAACGCCGGAATCTTTCAGGTTGCACGCCTGGGCGTGACCTTGGGAACCGTAGCCGATGATGGCGACTTTCTTGCCCTGGATGATCGACAGGTCGCAGTCTTTATCGTAGAAAACTTTCATGAATTTCCCCTCTATCCGGCCGTTCAGGCCATTCGCTAATTTGGTTTAGATGCTCAGTACTTTGTCGCCACGGGCAATCCCGGTGACGCCACTGCGTACGGTTTCCAGAATCGAGGCAGTGCCGATCGATTGAATGAAGCTGTCGAGCTTGTCGCTGGTACCGGTCAACTGAACGGTATAGACGCTGGCGCTGACATCGACGATCTGCCCACGATAAATATCGGTAGTACGCTTGATCTCGGCGCGCTGGGCGCCGGTGGCCTTGACCTTGACCAGCATCAGTTCACGCTCGATGTGAGCGCTTTCCGACAGGTCCACCAGCTTGACCACCTCGATCAGCTTGTTCAGGTTCTTGGTGATCTGCTCGATGATTTCATCGTGCCCCACGGTGGTCAGCGTCAGACGCGACAGGGTCGGGTCTTCGGTTGGCGCCACGGTCAGGCTTTCAATGTTGTAGTTGCGCTGCGAGAACAGGCCTACAACACGAGACAGCGCACCCGGTTCGTTTTCCAGAAGCAAGGAAATAATGTGTCGCATGATTAGGTACGCTCCGTCTTGCTCAGCCACATATCGCGCATGGAGCCGTCTTTGATCTGCATCGGGTAGACGTGCTCGCTGGTGTCGACCGCAATATCGATCACCACCAGGCGATCCTTCATGGCGAACGCTTCCTCCATCTTCGACTTCAAATCCTTCGATTCGGTGATGCGCACGCCAACGTGACCGTAGGCCTCTGCCAGCTTGACGAAATCAGGCAACGATTCCATGTACGAGTGCGAGTGACGGCTGCCGTAGCTCATGTCCTGCCACTGGCGAACCATCCCCAACACGCCGTTGTTCAGGATCACGATCTTCACCGGCAAACCGTATTGCAGGCAGGTGGACAGTTCCTGGATGTTCATCTGGATGCTGCCCTCGCCGGTGACGCAGGCGACATCAGCCTCTGGAAAGCTCAACTTGATGCCCATGGCCGCCGGGAAACCGAAGCCCATGGTGCCCAGGCCGCCGGAGTTGATCCAGCGATTGGGCTTGTCGAACTTGTAGTACTGCGCAGCGAACATCTGGTGCTGGCCCACGTCGGAGGTCACAAAGGCATCGCCGTTGGTCACTTCGCACAGGGTTTCGATCACGGTCTGCGGCTTGATCACACTGCCGTCACCCTTGTCATAAGGGAACAGGCCACGATCGCCGCGCCATTCATCGACCTGCTTCCACCAGCTGGCCACGGACTCCTTGTTTGGAACCTCGCCGATTTCCTTGAGGATGGCGACCATTTCGGTCAGCACGCTCTCTACAGGACCGACAATCGGCACGTCTGCCTTGATGGTCTTGGAGATGGACGCCGGGTCGATGTCGATGTGGATGATCTTGGCGTTCGGGCAGAATTTCGCCGGCCCGTTGATAACGCGGTCGTCGAAACGCGCGCCAACCGCCAGGATGACATCGGCGTGGTGCATCGCCAGGTTGGCGGTGTAGCTGCCGTGCATGCCGAGCATACCGATGAACTGACGGTCGGTGCCAGGGAACGCGCCCAGGCCCATCAGCGTATTGGTGACCGGCAGGTTGAGCATTTTTGCCAGTTCAGTCAGCGGCGCGGAGCCACCGCCGAGGATCACGCCACCACCGGAGTACAGCACCGGGCGCTTGGCCGCCAGGAGCATTTCGGCTGCCTTGCGGATTTGCCCGGAGTGGCCGCGTACGGCCGGGCTGTAGGAACGCAGCTTGGCTTTTTTCGGGAAGATGTATTCGAACTTCTCGGCCGGGTTGGTCATGTCTTTCGGGACATCGACCACGACCGGGCCCGGACGACCGGATTCAGCCAGGTAGAAGGCCTTCTTCATGACTTCCGGGATCTCCGATGCGTGCTTGATCATGAAGCTGTGCTTCACGATCGGCCGGGAGATACCGATCATGTCGGTTTCCTGGAATGCATCGGTCCCCACCATGGTGCTGGGCACCTGGCCGGAAATGATCACCATCGGGATGGAGTCCATGTACGCGGTAGCGATACCGGTGATGGCGTTCGTGGCGCCTGGACCGGAAGTCACCAGTACCACGCCGGCCTTGCCGGTGGCACGGGCATAGCCGTCAGCCATATGGGTGGCCGCCTGCTCGTGACGAACCAGGATGTGGGTCACTTCCGGTTCTTTGAACAGGGCATCATAGACATGAAGAAGAGCACCACCGGGGTACCCGTAAATATATTTGACGCCTTCGTCACGCAAAAAGCGGACGAGCATCTCACCGCCAGATAAAAGCTCCACGTTGTTCACCTCTAAAACGCCAGAATACCGACCCACAAGAAAGGGACGGGTCTTAATAGGTTTACTTCTCGGCAGAGCATGAGCGACGGTGGTCGCCGACTACGTCAGCACTGACTGAGCAAGTATTGGGATCGTCCCAAGTGTTGCGGGCCTTTCCCACCCAGCGCGAGGTAACGCGTTGCGGGTGTAACAGGTCGGCGCGGATGTGCGCCTCATGATCTGCTGAGTGGGTCTGCTTCTGGCAGTCCCTCTACAGCGGACTTTGGATTCTTCTGTTTCGCCTCCTTCAAGTCAAGTCGTCTATGTGCTTTATTCGAAGTAAGCGCATGAGAACGCAAGAAAAAACCTTTAAACGGCAACTGTGTTAGCTTCAATTGCGCAACCCATGACAAGGAAACAGCATGCGAATGATCTTCTTGACGGCCAGCCTGCTGGTTGGCCTGAGCCCGATGTGCATGGCCGGCCAGGTCTACAAATGGGTGGACGCCCAGGGTGTTACCCACTTCGGCGCCCAGCCGCCGGAAGGCACGGAGGCCACGACGGTGATCAAGTCCGCCCCGCCGCCCGCCAAACCGGCGGCACCGCCGTCTGGCGGAGTCATTGGCGACCAAAAGGCCATCGATCAACAGGTCAAGAAACAGATTGCCGAGCAGGAAGCCCAACTAAAGGCGTTTTGCGAACAGGCGCGGACCAACCTGGCGCAATTGCAGAACAATCCCAGGGTACGTGAAGACGTGGAGGGGGAAATGCGCCGCCTCACCGATGAGGAGCGACGCCTGCGGATCGACGAGACCCGCAAGCAAATCGAGGAGAACTGTCAGTAACGCCGGTCAGCCGGCGTTGCTGATCAACTGATCGAACTGCGCCAGCAGCCGCTGCAACTCGATGCCCTGCCCTGGCCGCTGGGCATAGACCATCTCGGCCATGGCAAGGATGCCCGAGGCGTTGGGCAGCGGCAGGTCGTTTTCCAGGATAGTTTTCATCCTGGGCAGGAAGATCCATTGCAGCCATTGCTCGAAGTCCAGGGTGTCGACCGCGAACGGCTCGACGCTGGCCAGCGCCTGCGCCGAAGGCGACACATCGCTCCACCAGCCCTGGACCCGCAGTTCCCGCTCGATCAACAGCAACTGATCGGCGATCCGAGGAAAACGCGTATCCATCAGAGCGAAACCTTGGCCTTCTGACGGGCCAATGCCGCGCCAGCGGAATCGCCCTGTTTCTCACGGGCCTGGGCGATCAATTCCCACAGGCTGGCCTGAAGTGCCGGACGACCACTGGAGAATGTCAGGCCACGACGGGCCAGCTGTTCGGCTTGCGGTGCGTCGCCCTGGGCCATGCGCACCTGGGCCAGGCGATAAAGCACCTGGGGTTCGCGCGGCGCGACACGCTGGGCGCGCTCCAGGCTGGAAGACGCACCGTTGAGGTCACCGCCGGCCTGTTGCTGTTGCGCGGTGGTCAGCAGGGCCAGGACCGGACCGTCGAGCTGCTCATCGGCGGACAGACCACCGGCTCCTGCCGACGGAATGCTGCTCGGCGTCGAAGGCATGCTGTAGCTGCCCTGATCGATCGGCGAGGTTTCGATTGGCCCGGGGGTGATCGGGCCCGGCGTGATCGGCGTGCTGCTGATCGGCGCCGAGGTCGTCGCGCCGCCACCTGGCACCATCACGACGACACCGGTGTCGCCCTGCGGGATTGCCTGGACCTGGCCCTGCACCGGCCGCTTCACTGTCGTCTGACGGAAACCGCCGTTGGCCGAGACCCGCTCACTGTTGGAAACAGCGGTGCCGGAGTCAACGACCGGAATCGAACCACGTTGTACGGTAGAACAACCACTGAGCAAAGCCACGGCTGTTACCGCTGGAATCAACCACTTGTTCACTTGAAACCCTCTTTGCTTAATTCATCCAGTCCTTGACCCAATCCATCACCGATTCGGCGGGATTCGTGCCGCCACAGGCAGCACCAGGTGGCGGTTCGCTGCCGCGAATATACGGCATCTGCACAGCGCCGGGGCAATTGGCATCGGAGCCTTGCCCCGTGCGTGAATCGACCCACGCCTGGACGATGTTGTCCGGTTGCGGCATGTCCAGCGGCAACGGGTCGGCCTTGCGCATGAAACTGGTCCAGACCTGCAGCGCACCGGTGGCACCGGTGAATGGGGTCTTGCCGTTGTCATCACGTCCGAGCCAGACCACCGCCAGCAGGTCCTGGCTGAAGCCGGCGAACCAACTGTCACGCGAGTCGTTACTGGTACCGGTCTTGCCCGCCAGGGTCAGGGTCCGGGGCAGCACGTTATAGACCGAACTGCCGGTGCCTTCACGCATGACCCGCTGCATGGCGCTCTGGATCAGGTAAATGGAGGCCGGATCGAAACGCTGCTGAATCTGGAACGGATAACGCTTGAGCGGCTCGCCATCGGCGGTCAGCACACTGCGGATCCCGCGCATCGGCGTATTGAAACCGCCGTTGGCCAGCGTCTGGTACATGGCCGCCACTTCTATCGGCGTCAGCCCACCCGCCCCCAGCAACATCGACGGGAAGGCCGGCAGTTCGCGGCTTACTCCCAGGCGTGCCAGAGTCTTGAGTACATTCGGCACGCCGACTTCCAGCCCGAGGCGAGCTGTCGACAGGTTGTAGGAATGCGCCAGCCCCTGATAGAGGAACACCGTGCCGTGGGAACGACGGTCATAGTTCTGCGGTTTCCAGACCTGGCCATCGGCCCCCTTGACCGAGAACGTCTCGTCCGACAGCCAGCTGGTCAACGTGTATTGGCTCGGCTTTTCCAGGGCGGTGAGGTACACCGCCGGCTTGATCAGCGAGCCAATCGGGCGCACCGCATCCAGCGCCCGGTTGAAACCGGCGAAACTGGCCTGCCGGCTGCCGATCATGGCCTGGACTTCGCCGGTTTCCGGGTTGGTCACCACCATGGCCGCTTCGACTTCGTCAGCGCCCTTGCGCCCACCCAGTCGCTTGAAGGTGTCCTCGACCGAGGCTTCGGCTTTCATCTGCAGGATCGGGTCGAAACTGGTGAAGATGCGCAGGCCTTCTTCGGTCAAGTCTTCGTCGCGGTAGTCTTCCCGCAGCTGACGCTTGACCAGGTCCATGAAACCGGGGAACGAACTGTCTGCCAGGCTGCCACGCTTGGTCACGCCTAACGGCATCTTTTTCGCCGCCTCGACTTGCTCGGCCGTCGCCACACCCTGTTGTTGCAGCAGGTCGAGCACCAGGTTGCGCCGTTCGAGGGCGCGTTCCGGATTACGACGCGGGTTATAGGAAGACGGCCCCTTGACCATGCCCACCAACAACGCCACCTGATGCAACTTGAGCTCGGACAGCGGTTGGCTGAAGAAGAACTGGCTGGCGAGGCCGAAACCGTGCACCGCCCGTTGACCGTCCTGGCCGATAAATACCTCGTTGAGGTACGCCTCCAGGATCTCCTGCTTGTCGTAGTGCAGCTCCAGCAACAACGCCATCATGGCTTCGGTGAGCTTGCGGGTCAGGCTGCGTTCGTTGGTCAGGTAGAAGTTCTTGACCAACTGCTGGGTCAGCGTGCTGCCGCCCTGGCGCATGTGACCCGAGGAGGTATTGACCCAGACGGCCCGGGCAATCGACTTGGGCGAGACGCCGAAGTGATGGTAGAAGTCGCGGTCTTCGACGGCGATCAGCGTATCGAGCAGGAACGGCGGCACCTGGTCGATCTTGATCAGGATCCGGTCTTCGAGGTTCTTGGGGTACAGGCCACCAATGAGCAGCGGCTCAAGGCGCACCACCGACAGGCTTGCGTTGTTGGCGCCGGTCAACGCAGCGACATAATCGCCGGAAAAACGCACCCGCACCGGTTGTGCCTGCTCCATGCCCTCATAGAACTGGAAGCCACGGGTATTGAGGTCGATGGTATTGCCATTGACCGAGGCTGCGCCCGGACCATTGGCCACGCTTTCACGGCGATAACCCAAGGCATCGAGCTCGGTCAGGAAATCATCCTTGCTCAGCTTTTGTCCGACGAACAGCTCCAACGGCCGGGCATAGACCTTGGCCGGAATGGTCCAGCGCTTGCCGGAGAACTTCTCCTGGACCACGGCATCGAGATAGACCGCAAAACCGGCGAGCACGACGAGGCCCACCAGGCTGAGTTTAAGGGCCCAGCCCAGCCAGGGCCGCAGGCGGCTGGCGGGTGGTTTCTTGGGGGTACGGGGGGATCGGGTACGAGTCATGGCGGCGGATTATACGCACTTTGTCGGGGTTCAACATGAGCCCTCCACGCGGTTTGCGTTAGCGCGGCTTGCGGCCATAATGACGGCCTGAATTTTTCCAGTCTATGAAGGACCGCCCGTGAGCCAATCCCTGATCGCTGCCCTGCAAAACCCGGCCCTCTACCCGCATCCCGTCGAAGGGTTCCAGGTCATCGAGACCCACATTTCCTGGGTATTGCTCACTGGGCCATACGCCTACAAACTCAAAAAACCGGTCAACTTCGGCTTCCTCGACTTCACCAGCCTCGAGGCGCGCAAGCACTTCTGTGGTGAGGAGTTGCGCCTCAACCAGCGCCTGACCCAGGACCTGTACCTGGACGTCCTGCCAATTACCGGCAGCGCCGAAGCGCCGCAGCTGGGTGGCGACGGCCCGGCCATCGAGTACGCCCTGAAGATGCGTCAGTTCCCGCAGAGCGAACTGCTCAGCACGCTGCAAGCCAACGGCGAACTGACTACCGCGCACATCGACGAGATGGCCGCGCAGATCGCCCAATTCCACCTCGCCACGCCCAAGGTGCCCGCCGCAAACGACGCCGGCACCCCGCAAAGCGTGATGGCACCGGTGCTGCAGAACTTCGAACAGATCCGCCCGTTCCTCAACGACAAGGCCGACCTGTTGCAACTCGAAGCCCTGCAAGCCTGGGCCGAAAGCAGTTTCGAACGCCTCAAGCCGCTGTTCACCCAACGCAAGGCCGAAGGCTTCATCCGCGAATGCCACGGTGATATCCACCTGGGCAACGCCACCGTGATCGACGGCAAGGTGGTGATTTTCGACTGCATCGAGTTCAACGAGCCGTTCCGTTTCACCGACGTCTATGCCGACACCGCATTCCTGGCGATGGACCTGGAGGACCGCGGTCTGAAATCGCTGGCACGGCGCTTCGTCAGCCAGTACCTGGAACTGACCGGTGACTACCAGGGCCTGGAGCTGCTGAACTTCTATAAAGCCTATCGTGCCCTGGTCCGGGCAAAAGTCGCGCTGTTCAGCATGCCGGCCGAAGCCGATCCGGTGCAGCGCGCCACCACCCTGCGCCAGTACCGCAACTACGCCAACCTGGCCGAAAGCTACAGCACCATTCCTTCGCCTTTCCTGGCCATCACCCACGGCGTCTCGGCCGTCGGCAAAAGCCATGTCGCGATGCGCCTGGTAGAGGCACTGGGCGCCATTCGCCTGCGTTCGGACGTGGAGCGCAAGCGTCTGTTCGGCCAGCAACAAGTACCCAACGACCCACAGGCCGGCATTTATAGCAGCGACGCCAGCAGCGCTACCTACGCCCGCCTGCATGAAATCGCCGCGGTGATCCTGCGCGCCGGCTTCCCGGTGGTGATCGATGCCACTTACCTCAAGCGCGATCAACGCGACGCAGCAGCGAAAATTGCCGAAGCCACCGGTGCTCCGTTCCTGATCCTCGACTGCGATGCGCCGCAAGCGGTCATCGAAAGCCGCCTGGCACAACGGCAGGCCGACCAGAAAGACCCCTCCGATGCGAATCTGGCGGTCATTGCCGCCCAACAGTCCAGCCGCGAAGCCCTGACCCCGGCGGAAATTCTCTGCAGCAAACGGGTCCAAACCAACGAAAGCGGCACACTCGACATCGTGGTCGCGCAGATCCGTCAGCGCTTGCCAGGCTTGTAACTATTTCGGCCGTGAAGCGATGCCCGGCTTCACGGCCGCCAAATAGTGGCACTATACTGGCGTCATAAAACCAACAGGTGATATGAAATGAGCCTTCCCAAGCTTCTCAACACCCCGCTGTATGCCTTGCTACGCAAAGACGATATCGCCGGGTTCAACAACGAACGCCCACAAGGCCCAGTCGACATGCGTGGTGGCGATTTTCGCGGCCTTGATCTGCGGGAACTGAACGCGGACGACGTTGACTTCAGCGACGCCTACTTCCGCTCCGCCGATCTGCGTGGTATCGATTTTCGCAAGTCGTCACTGGAAGGCGCGAGCCTGGCCCACGCGCAGATATCCGGCGCCTACTTCCCGCCAGAGCTGTCTGCGGACGAGATCCTGATGTCGATGAACTTCGGCACCCGGTTGCGCTACCGCACTCGCTGAACCTGTTTGAAGCGGGTCGGCCAGCGAGCGGAACTGCTACAGACTGAAACGGACCTCCAGCGCCCCCGCTTGCGCTGGAGCAGTTAGTTTGCAGCCTTTTCCCACCCCATCGTGCGTAATGCATTAGAAGCTTTTGCGTCAAATCCGAGCAAACAATCACGCTTTTCCTACTGACCGCTACACTGCTCAGAAGCTTGCCCATTGCACCAATCGGCCATTCGCAAGGAGGCTCGATGAATGATGAACTGCAACATCTGAAGAATCTGGGCAAGACATCAGCCCAGTGGCTGCACGCCGTGGGCATTCACAGTGCCTCGGATCTACGCCGGCTTGGCGCGGTGGACGCCTATCGCGCCGTACGCACTCGGGGCTTCCGGGCCTCCAAGGTGTTGCTGTACGCCATCGAGGGCGCGTTGATGGATGTGCATTGGAATGACATCCCCGCCGAGCGCAAAGAAGCCCTGAATAAACAGCTGGACGCCATTTCAATGCGCCATAAGACCTGACGCCCCTTTCGTTTCCAGCGCGAACCCTGGTCGCGCGGTTATTTCGGCGAATCGCAAAACAATGTTTGACATGGTAATGAGAATCGCTATGATTAGCACATCCGGTCGCGAGACTGGTCGATATTTGAACAGCCCTTGGTTCGGACTCTCAGATATCTCCTCATCAGGCTAATCACGGTTATTTGACCCGGCTTTTGCCGGGTCTTTTTTTGCCTGTAGGAAATCACTTCCCGGCGTGTTCGCGCATCTGCGCGCAGTAATCCTGTGGCGGCATGGCCGGCGTGTACCACACGTAATCCGCCATGGCCGACGTCACCTCGCTGCCCTCCTCGGCCAGCATCAAGACGATGGGTGCCTCACTGGCGCCAAGATCCAACGCATGCATCGGCACACCAACATCCTTGCGCGCATGCCAGGCACCGGCGAACAACAGTGTCGGTGCCGGCGCTTGCAACAAGCGTTCGGCCATGCGCCGGTCACGCTGCTGCTGCACGGCCAGCATCGCCGGCATTTGCGACTCGGGCAGCAAACCGCAGTGGGATTCACGGATTTGCCCCAACAACTCGTCCTTCACAGTGGCTGCATTGGAGCGGGTGCCCATCAAGCTGGGGACTTGTCGATAGAAACGCTGGATCTCGGCGGTGTCCAGATTGGCGGCCAGCAACGGATAACGTTGTGCCAGGGCAAACTCGACGACGGGGCCATACAAGCTCCAATCCCAGCCCGGCGACCAGTCCAGTGCGCCGGGCAGGTCCTTCGGCAAGGTGGGTAACTGGCGGACCGCATCAACGCGTGGTTGCTGGGCGGGGGTGAGCATTTCCAGCAACAGGCTGCCCTGGACCCGCTGCCCGGCCAGGGCCTGGAGCAGCCAGACCTGCAGTGCGTGGTGATCGCGATTGTCGTGCCGCTCCCCCACCACCACCCTAGGCGCCGTTGCCAAGCGTTCGACCAATGCCTGGGGTGTCACGGCCTGGCCATTGTGCAAATCACGGATTCGTCCGCCGAGTGGGGGCGGTGTGATGCTCTGACACGCCGTCAGTACACTCAACGCCAGAATCAGAAGCAGGCGCACGTCCATCTCCTCCAGGGCGCCCTCAGCGGGCAATGATCAATGGATGCCCGCGCTCCGGATGGTCTTGCACCAGCACGTCCAGGCCAAACACCGCCTTGAGCGGTTCCGGGCGCAGCACGTGCCGGGGCGTGTCCAGGGCCACTGGCCGACCGGACGCGAGCAGCAACAGGCGATCACAGTAACGCGCCGCCAGGTTCAGGTCATGTAGGATCACCAACACGGCGGCGCCACGACTGGCGAACTCACGCACTGCCTGGAGGATGGTGTGCTGATGCAGCGGATCGAGCATCGAGGTCGGCTCATCCAGCAACAGGGTTTGCCCCGTTTCACCTGGCCACAACTGCGCCAACACCCGCGCCAGATGCACCCGCTGACGTTCGCCGCCGGACAACGCCAGGTAACTGCGACCGTGCAGATGCGCAGCGTCTGCCACTTGCAGCGCCGAGGCGACGATTTGCTCATCGCGCACTCGACCACTCTGGTGCGGCAGGCGCCCCATGCCGACGACCTCCTCGACACGGAAGGCGAAATCCAGGGTCGAGGACTGCGGCAAGACCGCCAGGCGCCGGGCGCGCTCCGCCCCCTGCCACTGGGCCAGTGGCCGATCATCGAGCCAGACCTGCCCTTGGGCCGGGCGCAATTCGCCGCACAGGCCCGCCAGCAAAGTACTTTTACCTGCGCCGTTGGGCCCAAGCACTCCGAGTACTTCACCAGGGTTGAGCGCGAGATCGACGTCCGCCAGCACCGTCTTGCGGCCACGTTGAATGTGCAGGTTCTGCGCTCGCAGCATCAGGCGCGCCCTCGCACCAATAGATAAAGGAAGAACGGCGCGCCGATGAAGGCCGTGACAATGCCGATCGGCAATTCCGCAGGCGCCAGTGCCAGGCGCGCCACCAGATCGGCGAACAGTAGCAGGCTTGCGCCCGCCAACACCGAAGCAGGCAGCAACACACGGTGATCGGGGCCGGCCACCAGCCGCACCAGGTGCGGCACTACCAGCCCGACAAAGCCGATCATGCCCGCAGCCGCCACCGCCGCGCCAACCCCCAAGGCCGTACAAAACACCAGTTCACGCTTGAGGCTTTCGACGTTAACGCCCAGGTGGGCAGCCTCGGATTCTCCTAGCAACAGCGCATTGAGTGCCCTGGCCCGGCGTGGCAGCCAGAGCGCCACTGCGGCACTGACCAGCAACAGCGGCCACAACCGCGCATAGCTGGCGCCGTTGAGACTGCCCAGGTTCCAGAACGTCAGGGTGCGCAGGGTCGCGTCATCCGCCAGGTAGGTGAACAGACCGACGGCCGAACCGGATAGCGCGGTCAGGGCAATACCGGCCAGGAGCATGGTTGCGACATGGGTCTGGCCGTTGCGTCGCCCGAGACGATAGACCAACGCCGTAACGCCGAGCCCGCCAAGGAATGCACACAGCGACAACACGTAGGGGCCAAAGGCTTCGGGCAAACCACCCAGCGCCGAGCCAGCGACAATGGCGAACGCGGCACCCAATGCCGCACCGCTGGACACGCCCACCAGCCCCGGGTCCGCCAGTGGGTTGCGAAACAGTCCTTGCATTGCCACACCGGACAACGCCAGCACCCCGCCCACCGCCAACCCCAGCAGGGTGCGCGGCAAACGGATCTGGCCGAGGATCAGTTCGGCCTGCTCCAGGCCATCGGCCGCCACCGGCAAGCCCAACAAGCGCAGGGCGGCGCGCAAGGTGTCGAGCAGCGGCAAGCTCACCGGCCCCAGGGCCAGGGACAGCCAGGTTGCCAGCAGACACAGCAGGCCCAGGCCAATGAACAACGTGCGTGGCTTGACCAACGAGGTCATGGCGCCGTGGCCGACGCAGCCGGATAGAAGCCCGCCGTCAGTGTCACCAGGCTTTGTGGCAACCGCGGGCCCAATCCGCCTACCAACAGCGTCGGGTCAAGCTCCATGACGCGCCCATCCCTGGCGGCCTGGGTCGAGGAAAGAATCGGGTTTTCCCTGAACAGCGCCGCACGCGCTTCTTCACCGCTCAAGGCACGATCAGCAAAGACCAGCACTTGCGGATTCAGGCTGGCCAGGGTTTCCACGGAAAAAGACTTGTAGCCGCTGTGGGTCGCCAGGTTATGACCGCCGGCCTGCTGTAACAGCCAATCAGCCGAAGTCCCCTTACCGGCGACCAGTGGCTTGCCGCCGGAACTGCCCACCAACAGCAATATGCCGGGGGCCTTTTGCTTGCGCTGGGCCTCGGCCACCCGGGCCTGTTGCTGAATGAGTTGTTTTTGATAAAGGTCGAACAACCGCGTCGCCTCGGCCTCAGCCCCCAGCAATTGTCCCAGGTGCCGCAGATTGCCCTGCAGGGTCGGCAGGTCTGGTGTGGCCGAGAACAGTTCGACCTGCACACCGGCGCTGCGAATTTGCGCCAACACGGGCGGTGGCCCCATTTCCTCGGTGCCCACCAGGATCTGCGGACGCAGGCTCAGCACGCCCTCCGCCGACAGCTGTCGCTGATAGCCAATACTGGGCAAGGCTCGCAAGGATTCAGGATGCTGGCTTGTGGTGTCCACACCCACCAGTTTCGACTCACCCCCCAGCGCGCTGACCCACTCCGACAAGGCGCCGCCGGCACTGACCCAGCGTTGCGGCAATTGGGCCGCGCTGGCCCCTTGGCTGACCAACAATGCAACACAGAGCGCAACAACGTGGATGTTCAGGCGCATCGGGCAGCGTCCTCAAAGAAGTTTTTCACAGGACCGGGCATGGCCAAGTATCCTCAGACACCTGTGAAGAAGGCGACATTTGATAATTGTTTTCATTTGACCGTCAAGCGTGGATCTTTTGCCACACGAAACCTTGTGGGAACGAGCTTGCTCGCTCCCACAGAGTCTCACTCCGACAGACATATAGAGACACACATGAAGTTTCTTTGTACCGCCGCCCAATTGCCCGACAACGGCAGTCGCGGTTTCGACCTCGATGGGCGCAAGGTGCTGGCCGTGCGACGCGCCGGCCAGGTCTATGCCTATCTCAACCGCTGCCCGCACCGGGGCGTGCCGCTGGAATGGCAACCCGACCAGTTCCTCGACCCCAGCGCCAGCCTGATCCAGTGCGCCACCCACGGCGCGCTGTTCCTGATAGAAAGCGGCGAATGCGTGGCGGGCCCTTGCGCCGGTCAGTTCCTCGCTGCCCTAGACAGCCGGGAGGACGAGCAAGGCATCTGGGTCGAGCTCTAGCAGCACCGGCAACGCGCGATCCACCCACATCTGCTCGAGCGTCAGCGTGACCCCATAGGCCAGCACCTCTACACCCGCCGCCACCGCATCACGCAGGGCTGCGGCGTATACCGGGTCGATTTCCTGTGCCGGGCGCACCGCTTCGATGCCGCTCAGGTTCACACAATACAACTGCACCGCCCGCACACCGTCCCGGGCCAGGCAGGCGAGCTCCCTCAGGTGCTTGGCCCCGCGCAGGGTCACCGCATCGGGAAACGCCGCCACATTCGTGCCATCGAACCCCAGCGTGACACTTTTGACTTCGACCCAGGCCGAGCCGTGGTCGTAGTCCAGGCGAAAATCGATACGGCTGTTTTCCACCCCATAAGCCACTTCACGCTTGAGCCCGGTAAACCCGTTCAGTTCGCTGATGACCCCGGCGCGCAAGGCTTCTTCGATCAACGCGTTGGCCCGCGCGGTATTGATGCAGGCCAGCCGCCCTTGAGGGGTTTCGCCGATTTCCCAGGTGCCGGGCAACTTGCGCTTGGGATCGCTGGAGCGACTGAACCAGACACGCGCGCCTTCAGCCATGCAATTGAGCATCGAGCCGGTGTTGGGGCAGTGAACAGTGAGCAGTTCGCCATGAACGGTCTCGATATCGGCGAGAAAACGCTTGTAACGTCGAATCAAGCGGCCTTCTTCCAACGCAGGGGAAAATTGCATCAGCCTTTCCAGCTCCATAGTCCACGTTCGATTCGTGCCACCGCTTCCTGTAGCCGCGGCAGGCTCTGGGTGTAGGCGAAGCGCACGTGGTGACCGGCCTGATGGCGACCGAAATCCAGGCCCGGCGTGAAGGCCACGTGTTCGGTTTCCAGGAAGTGCTGGCAGAACGCAAAGGCATCGCCGCCGAACGCACTGATGTCGGCATAGAGGTAAAACGCCCCTTCCGGCTCCACCGCAATACCGAAGCCCAATTCACGCAAGGCCGGCAGTAGAAAGTCACGGCGCCGCGCAAACTCGGCCCGCCGCTGCTCGAAGATCTCGATGGTCGCCGGCTCGAAACAGGCCAGGGCGGCGTACTGGGCCATGCTCGGCGCACTGATGTAGAGGTTCTGCGCGAGTTTTTCCAGCTCGCCGACAGCCGCCGAAGGGGCCACCAGCCAGCCAAGTCGCCAGCCGGTCATGCCGAAATACTTGGAGAAACTGTTAAGGACAAAGGCATCGTCATCGACTTCCAGCACGCTGGCGGCGTCGGTGCCGTAGGTCAGGCCATGATAGATCTCGTCCACCACCAGATGGCCGTTATGGCCCTTGATGACCTTGGACAGCCCCGCCAATTCGTCCCGGGTGAGAATCGTCCCGGTCGGGTTGGCCGGTGAGGCCACCAACGCACCGACGCTGTCCTGGTCCCAATGGCGGTTCACCAGGTCTGGCGTCAATTGGTAACGCACCTCGGGCCCCACTGGCACCAATTGCGCTGCCCCTTCGACCAGGCGCAGGAAATGACGGTTGCACGGATAACCGGGGTCGGCCAGCAGCCAATGCTTGCCTGGGTCCACCAGCAAAGCGCTGGCCAGCAGCAACGCGCCGGACCCGCCCGGGGTCACGAGGATGCGCCGGGGGTCAATCTCCACCCCATAACGCTGGCCGTAGAAACCGGCGATGGCCTCGCGCAGTTCTGGAATGCCACGGGCCGCGGTGTAACGGGTCTTGCCCGCTGCCAGCGCGGCCTGGCCGGCCTGGATGATTGGCTCGGCCGTGGTGAAGTCCGGCTCGCCGATCTCCAGGTGGATGACGTCATGCCCGGCGGCCTGCAGTTCGTTGGCACGGGCCAGCAACGCCATCACATGGAAAGGTTCGATGGCGCGGCTGCGCGCACTGTAGGGCTGAGCCATTGGCCTTCCTTCAGGGGAAAAAAGAACCGATTCTACCCAACTCTCCAGCCAAGTCAGAAACAACTGCGGGAACAGGTGGCAACCGCAAGTGGTCTGAGCCCGTGGATTGCAGGAAATGACTCCCGCGATTGGCCCAGGCTTGACTAGAATCAAGCATTGAGCAGGTTTAAATCCCCACCGAAGCGAACCCGGCCATGTTTTACAAGCCCCGGCCGCCGCAGGCTCGACAACCGGGAGTAGCGCGGCCCGATTTGATCTGGTAAGTTCGCCCGCTTGCAGCCGCAGGGCCGGCAGGTGTCGGTGATGGAGCAATCCTGCGTAGTGGATTACAAGAGTAGAGGCGGTCCATTCATGCCCACCCAAGCAAAGCAAAATCAAAATCAGTCGCTCAGCGGGTTTGAGCCTTACGTCCCGCAAGCTGGCGAAGAGTACATGGGCGCCCCCATGCGCGCGCACTTCACCAAGATCCTGAACAAGTGGAAACAGGACTTGATGCAGGAAGTCGACCGCACCGTGGATCACATGAAAGACGAAGCGGCCAACTTCCCCGACCCGGCCGACCGTGCCAGTCAGGAAGAAGAGTTCAGCCTCGAGCTGCGTGCCCGTGATCGCGAGCGCAAGCTCATCAAGAAAATCGACAAGACCCTGCAACTGATCGAAGACGAAGAATACGGTTGGTGCGAGTCCTGCGGCATCGAGATCGGCATTCGCCGCCTGGAAGCCCGCCCGACGGCCGATCTGTGCATCGACTGCAAGACCTTGGCGGAAATCAAGGAAAAACAGGTCGGCAAGTAATCGCCGGCGCTGTCACCGAAACGGAGCGTTCATACGCTCCGTTTTTTGTTTCCGATATTTTCTCCAAGTCTGAAAAACCCTGCTCGCTCCCACAGGGGATATGCTTTGTTGTCGAGATTGCATGCCAACCGCCCGGACCCAGTAACATTCGCCCTATGACTGCCTACATCGGACGCTTCGCCCCCACCCCCAGCGGCCACTTGCACTTCGGCTCACTGGTCGCCGCACTGGCGTCGTACCTGGATGCCCGCGCCGTGGGCGGGCGCTGGTTGCTGCGCATGGAAGACCTCGACCCGCCCCGGGAAGAACCGGGCGCGCAAGCGGCGATTCTCAAGGCACTGGAAAGCTACGGGTTCGAATGGGACGGCGAGATGGTTCGCCAGAGCGAACGCCATGACGCCTATGATCAGGTCATCAACCGATTGTTCAGCCAAGGCCTGGCCTATGCCTGCACCTGTTCGCGCAAACAACTGGAAGCGTACCAGGGCATTTATCCGGGGCTGTGCCGCAATGCCGGGCACGGCACCGAGGACGCCGCCATCCGTCTGCGCGTCCCCGAGCTTGAGTACCACTTCACCGACCGGGTCCAGGGCGAGTTCCGCCAGCACCTGGGCCGTGAGGTCGGCGACTTCGTGATCCGCCGCCGCGACGGGCTCTACGCCTATCAATTGGCCGTGGTCCTGGACGATGCCTGGCAAGGGGTGACCGATATCGTGCGCGGCGCCGACCTGCTGGACTCCACGCCGCGCCAGCTCTACCTGCAAGAACTGCTCGGCTTGCCGCAACCGCGTTACCTGCACGTGCCGCTGATCACCCAGCCCGACGGGCACAAGCTCGGTAAATCCTACCGCTCACCGCCCCTGGCGGCCGATCAGGCCACGCCATTGTTGTTACGGGCGTTGCGCGCACTGGGCCAGCAACCGGGCCTCGAACTAGTCGACGCCAGTCCACGGGAACTGCTGGCTTGGGGCATTCGCCACTGGGATGCGGGCAAGATCCCGCGCACACTGAGCCTGCCCGAAGCGCAAATACGTTGACGGCCCTTGCAGCTTGGCGCCCATCCGTTACCATCGCCGCACGTTTTTTGGGCACGCGCATAAATTAGAGAGGCCGGGATGTATATCTATCGCTTGGTCCTGCTCCTGGTAGTGGGGATTTATCTGTTCTCCCCGGCCATCATGGATTGGTGGATCGATGCCACGGGTGCCTGGTATCGGCCGTATCTGCTCTGGCTGATCCTGATTGTCGTGACCTTCATCCTGCAGAGCCAAAAAGATGCCGATGAGCTTTAGCCTGACCCAGATGGTCCTGATCAGCGCCGCCTACCTGGCAGTGCTGTTCGGCGTAGCCTGGATCAGCGAACGAGGCATGATCCCGCGGGCGATCATCCGCCACCCGCTGACCTACACCCTGTCGCTGGGTGTCTATGCCAGCGCATGGGCGTTCTATGGCACGGTCGGGCTGGCCTATCAGTACGGCTATGGTTTCCTCTCCAGTTACCTGGGGGTGTCAGGGGCGTTCCTGCTGGCGCCGGTGTTGCTCTACCCGATCCTGAAAATCACCCGCACCTACCAACTGTCGTCGCTGGCCGACCTGTTCGCCTTTCGTTTTCGCAGCACCTGGGCCGGCGCGCTGACCACGATCTTCATGCTGGTCGGGGTGTTGCCGCTGCTGGCCCTGCAGATCCAGGCCGTGGCCGACTCCATCAGCATCCTGACCCGCGAACCGGTGCAGCACCGGGTGGCGCTGAGTTTCTGCGTACTGATCATCCTGTTCACGATTTTCTTCGGTTCCCGACACATCGCCACGCGGGAGAAACACGAAGGCCTGGTGTTCGCCATCGCTTTCGAATCGGTGATCAAGCTGATTGCCATCGGTGGTGTCGGTCTCTATGCCCTGTATGGCGTGTTCGATGGCCCGCAACAGCTGGAAATTTGGCTGCTGCAGAACCAGACGGCCCTCGCCGCCCTGCACACACCGTTGCAGGAAGGCCCATGGCGCACGCTATTGCTGGTGTTCTTCGCATCGGCCATCGTGATGCCGCACATGTACCACATGACGTTTACCGAAAACCTCAACCCGCGCTCGCTGGTCAGCGCCAGTTGGGGCCTGCCGCTGTTCCTGCTGCTGATGAGCCTGGCGGTACCGCTGATCCTCTGGGCCGGCTTGAAGCTGGGCGCCAGTACCAATCCGGAATATTTCACCCTGGGCATCGGCATCGCCGCCAACAGCAAGGCCCTGGCGTTGCTGGCGTATGTCGGCGGCCTGTCGGCGGCCAGCGGCTTGATCATCGTCACCACGCTGGCATTGTCGGGCATGGCCCTCAACCACCTGGTGCTGCCGCTCTACCAGCCACCGGCCGAAGGCAATATCTACCGCTGGCTGAAGTGGACACGGCGGGCGCTGATCGTCGCCATCATCATGGCCGGCTACGGCTTCTACCTGATGCTGGGCGAGGGGCAGGACCTGGCCAACCTGGGCATCGTCGCCTTCGTGGCCACCTTGCAGTTCCTGCCCGGGGTACTGTCGGTGCTGTATTGGCCGACCGCCAACCGCCGCGGCTTCATCGCCGGCCTGCTGGCAGGGATCCTGGTGTGGCTGGTCGCGATGCTGTTGCCGCTGATGGGCAACCTGCAGGGCTTCTATATTCCGCTGCTGAACATGATCTACGTGCTCGACGACACCAGTTGGCATATGGCGGCCATCGCCTCCCTGGCGGCGAACGTGCTGATGTTCACCCTGATCTCGCTGTTCACCAACGCCAGCAGCGAAGAGGCCAGCGCCGCCGAAGCCTGCGCGGTGGACAATGTCCGCCGCCCGCAGCGCCGCGAACTGCACGCCGCCTCGCCCCAGGAATTCGCCACGCAACTGGCCAAGCCCTTGGGCGCCAAGGCCGCGCAAAAGGAAGTCGAACAGGCCCTGCGAGACCTCTACCTGCCTTTCGATGAACGTCGCCCGTATGCCCTGCGTCGCCTGCGGGACCGGATCGAAGCCAACCTGTCCGGCCTGATGGGCCCCAGCGTGGCCCAGGACATGGTCGAGACGTTCCTGCCCTACAAGGCCGGCGGCGAAAACTACGTCACCGAAGACATCCACTTCATCGAGAGCCGCCTCGAGGATTACCACTCGCGCCTCACGGGCCTGGCCGCCGAACTGGACGCCTTGCGCCGTTACCATCGCCAGACCCTGCAGGAACTACCAATGGGCGTGTGTTCCCTGGCCAAGGACCAGGAAATCCTGATGTGGAACAAAGCCATGGAAGAACTCACCGGGATCGCCGCCCAGCGCGTGGTCGGTTCACGCCTGAGCACCCTGGGCGAGCCGTGGAAAGGCTTATTGCAAGGTTTCATCGACCTGCCGGACGAGCACTTGCACAAACAGCACCTGGCCCTCGACGGCCAGACCCGTTGGCTGAACCTGCACAAGGCGGCGATCGACGAGCCGTTGGCACCCGGTAACAGCGGCCTGGTGCTGCTGGTCGAAGACCTGACCGATACCCAGATGCTCGAAGACAAACTGGTCCACTCCGAACGACTGGCAAGCATCGGTCGGTTGGCCGCCGGGGTGGCCCACGAAATCGGCAACCCGATCACCGGCATCGCTTGCCTGGCGCAGAACCTGCGCGAAGAACGCGAGGACGACGGCGAACTGACGGAAATCAGCGGCCAGATCCTCGAACAGACCAAGCGCGTGTCGCGCATCGTCCAGTCGCTGATGAGCTTCGCCCATGCCGGCGGTCACCAGCACAATGACGAGCCCGTCTGTCTGGCCGAAGTGGCCCAGGATGCCATTGGTCTGCTGGCGCTCAACCGGCGCAATTTCGAAGTGCAATTCTTCAACCTGTGCGATCCGGACCACTGGGTCGATGGCGACCCCCAGCGGCTCGCCCAGGTGTTGATCAACCTGCTGTCCAACGCGCGGGACGCCTCACCGGCCGGCAGCGCGGTGCGGGTCAAGAGTGAAGCCTTCGAACACACGGTCGACCTGATCGTCGAAGACGAAGGCAGCGGTATCCCACAGAACATCATGGACCGATTGTTCGAACCTTTCTTCACCACCAAGGATCCTGGCGAAGGCACCGGTCTGGGCCTCGCACTGGTCTATTCCATCGTTGAAGAGCATTATGGACAAATCACCATCGACAGCCCGGCCGATGTACAAAGCCAACGCGGCACCCGTATCCGGGTGACCTTGCCGCGTCATGTCGAAGCGACGTCCGCTGTGAACTGAGACCGTCGAGAGAATCGAATCAATGCCGCACATTTTGATCGTCGAAGACGAAACAATTATCCGCTCCGCCTTGCGCCGCCTGCTGGAACGCAACCAGTACCAGGTCAGCGAAGCCGGTTCAGTGCAGGAAGCACAAGAACGTTTCAGCATTCCAACGTTTGACCTGATCGTCAGCGACCTGCGCCTGCCTGGCGCCCCGGGTACCGAGCTGATCAAGCTCGGCCAGGGCACACCCGTGCTGATCATGACCAGTTACGCCAGCCTGCGCTCGGCGGTCGACTCCATGAAAATGGGTGCGGTGGACTACATCGCCAAACCGTTCGACCACGATGAGATGCTCCAGGCCGTGGCCCGCATCCTGCGCGACCGACAAGCGGCGACCAGCAACCCGGCGGAACCCGCCGGCAAGGCCAGTGCCTCGACGAAAGCCGGCGCCAGTAACAATAATGGCGAAATTGGCATCATCGGTTCCTGCCCGCCCATGCAGGACCTGTACAGCAAGATCCGCAAAGTGGCCCCGACCGACTCCAATGTCCTGATCCAGGGCGAGTCCGGTACCGGCAAGGAGCTGGTAGCCCGAGCCCTGCACAACCTGTCACGCCGGGCCAAGGCACCGATGATTTCGGTGAACTGCGCGGCGATCCCGGAAAGCCTGATCGAGTCCGAACTGTTCGGCCACGAAAAAGGTGCGTTCACCGGCGCCAGCGCCGG
The DNA here is from genome assembly GCF_900119205.1 of Pseudomonas sp. NFACC16-2. Lineage (NCBI taxonomy): Bacteria > Pseudomonadati > Pseudomonadota > Gammaproteobacteria > Pseudomonadales > Pseudomonadaceae > Pseudomonas > Pseudomonas sp. NFACC16-2. The sequence goes on from NZ_FPIX01000022.1 coordinate 25,345, forward strand.
GCGCGCAGGCTTGGTGGAAGCGGCGGACGGCGGCACGCTGTTCCTCGATGAAATCGGCGAACTGCCACTGGAAGCCCAGGCGCGGTTGCTGCGGGTGCTTCAGGAAGGCGAAATCCGCCGCGTCGGCTCGGTGCAGTCGCAAAAGGTCGATGTCCGCCTGATCGCGGCCACCCACCGTGACCTCAAGAGCCTGGCGAAGATCGGCCAGTTCCGCGAAGACTTGTATTACCGCTTGCACGTGATCGCCTTGAAGCTGCCCGCCCTGCGCGAACGTGGCGCGGACGTCAATGAAATCGCCCAGGCATTCCTGGCTCGCCAGAGCGCGCGGGTCAACCGCACCGATCTCAAGTTCGCCCCGGACGCCGAACAGGCCATCCGTCATTACGCCTGGCCGGGTAACGTTCGTGAGCTGGAAAACGCGGTCGAGCGGGCGGTGATCCTGTGCGAGAGCCCGGAAATCTCTGCCGACCTGCTGGGCATCGACATCGAACTGAGCGACCTGGACGACGAAGAATTCATCGGCCTGGCCCCGCAACAGGGCGGCGCTGCCAACAACACCAGCCACGAGCCCACCGAAGACCTGTCCCTGGAGGACTACTTCCAGCACTTCGTCCTGGAGCACCAGGACCACATGACCGAGACCGAACTGGCACGCAAACTGGGCGTAAGCCGCAAGTGCCTGTGGGAAAGGCGCCAGCGCCTGGGGATTCCACGGCGCAAGACCGGAGCGACCAGCGAAAGCTGAGGTGTGGGCGGTAACACCGCCGAATGTGAAAAAACTGTTACCTCAGCTTTTTCACGTAACAGAAGCCGGGGTTTACGGTAACGAAACCCCGGCTTTTTTTCGCCCCGGAAAAATGGTTATAACCCTAGAACCCCCGGTTTCGCTGGGCCTCGCAAAAGTTGGCACGCACCCTGCTATAGCTTTGGTACAAGAACAATAACAAGCAATGCAAAAGACAATAAAAATAAGACGAATCGACTCACGCACAATAAAAACAAGACGGCGAGAGGCGCAGCTAACTGATTCTTTTGGAGAGGCGTTGTATTTGGGGCTTGCCCCACAACCAGGCCGAGAACAATAAAAACTGTCTCAAGACAGGTGCCTGAACTGGTTGGATCGATTGATCACTGCAACACAGCGACCAAAGCAATCCGTTTGCTCTTGGCTCCCGATTGGGAGGGTCACGAAGGGAAAACCTCGTGACGCGGGCACTCAACAAAAACAAGAAGCCCAAAACCAATAATAAAAACAGAGCACGTAACTAATTCTGGGGGAGCTTCGGCTCCCCTTGTGGTTTCTGTCGTTCCGCCTCCCCGCAGCCTACAAAGCTTGTCGCTTGAAGCTTGCAGCTCAAAACTGCTGCGTCCTACACCATCCCTCGACTAAATGCTAGAATCTCGGCCCATCATGCGGCCATTCTTCGTTTTTGGCCGAATATTCCTTCAAACAGTGCATCCCATGCTGAAGAAGCTGTTCCAGTCATTCCGTTCTCCCTTGCGTCGTACGCAACACATTCGCAGCACGCCTGAAGTGCTCAACAGCGGCCAGCATTCACTGCAGAAGGCCCAGTTCAGCCGTTATGCGGTGAACATCGTCGAACGTTTGCAGAACGCCGGTTACCAGGCTTACCTGGTCGGTGGCTGCGTGCGCGACATGCTGCTCAACATCACCCCAAAGGATTTCGACGTCGCCACCAGCGCCACGCCGGAACAGATACGGGCCGAATTTCGCAACGCGCGGATCATTGGCCGGCGCTTCAAACTGGTCCACATCCACTTCGGTCGCGAAATCATCGAAGTGGCGACCTTCCGCGCCAATCACCCGCAAAACGATGAAGAAGAAGACAGCAACCAGTCTTCCCGTAACGAAAGCGGGCGCATCCTGCGCGATAACGTCTACGGCACTCTGGAAGAAGACGCGCAACGCCGCGACTTCACCATCAACGCCCTGTATTACGATCCCGTCAGCGAACGCATCCTCGATTACGCCAACGGCGTACACGACATTCGCAATCGCCTGATCCGCCTGATCGGCGACCCCAAGCAGCGCTATCAGGAAGACCCGGTGCGCATGCTGCGGGCCGTGCGTTTCGCCGCCAAGCTGGATTTCGGCATCGAAAAACACAGCGCCTTGCCGATTCGTGAACTGGCGCCGATGCTGCGGGAAATCCCTTCGGCGCGCCTGTTCGAGGAAGTGCTCAAGCTGTTCCTGTCGGGCAACGCCGCAGACACCTTCGAGATGCTGGTGGACCTGCAGTTGTTCGATCCGCTGTTCCCCGCCAGTGCCGAGGCCCTGGAGCACAACCCGACCTACACCCACACCTTGATCAGCGAAGCACTGATCAACACCGACCTGCGCATCAAGCAGAACAAGCCGGTGACGCCGGCGTTCCTGTTCGCCGCCTTGCTCTGGCCTGCCCTGCCGGCTCGGGTGCTGCGCCTGCAAGAGCGTGGCATGCCGCCGATCCCGGCGATGCAGGAAGCCGCCCACGAGCTGATTGCCGAACAGTGCCAGCGCATCGCCATTCCAAAACGCTTCACGATGCCGATCCGCGAGATCTGGGACATGCAGGAACGCCTGCCACGGCGCAGCGGCAAGCGTGCCGACCTGCTGCTGGACAACCCGCGTTTCCGCGCCGGCTACGACTTCCTGCTGCTGCGTGAAAGCGCGGGCGAGCAGACCGATGGCCTGGGTGAATGGTGGACCGATTACCAGGACGCCAACGACAGCGAACGCCGCGACATGATTCGCGAGCTCAGCGGCAAGGATGACGGCGCCAGCGGCCCGCGCAAGCGCCGCCGCAGCAGCGGTGCCAAGCGCAAGCGTGCCGGTGTACCGAGCGCATCGGGCGAGTAATCGATGGAACGCATCTACATCGGCATGGGCAGCAACCTGGCCGAACCCGCCGAACAATTGCGCAGTGCCATCCAGGCGCTGGCGCAATTGCCCGATACCCAACTGGTGGGGGTCTCGACGTTTTATCAAAGCGATTCCCTGCTGCCCGGCCAGCCGCGCTACACCAACGCGGTGGCGGTGCTGGACAGCCGCCTGGCACCGCTGGACCTGCTCGATGCGCTGCAAGCCATCGAAACCGGACAAGGTCGCGAACGCCTGGAACGCTGGGGCCCACGCACCCTGGACCTGGACATCCTGCTGTTCGGCGATCACCTGATCGACGAGTCTCGCCTCAAGGTCCCTCACTACCACATGCAGGCCCGAGCCTTCGTGCTGTACCCACTGGCCGAGTTGGCACCCGCCGACCTGCGCCTGGCCGATGGGCGCTTGCTCAAGGATCTGCTCGCGGCGTGCCCATTCGTTGGCCTGGAACGCCTGCCGCCTATCTGACAAAGCCCCCCTGTGGGAGCGAGTTTGCGGCACATCCAGCATCCAGGGTGACTGACACACCGCCATCGCGAGCAAGCTCGCTCCCGCAGCATCAGGGACCCGGCAGTCAGATCCGAGACACGCCTCTACGCTGAAACGCATCAGTAACCCCGGTAACACCCGGCGGTAACACATCCAATTGACTTCCCGAGAGCTCCTCACGACTATAGGCGTCCCGATGCCGCCAACGCGGCGTTTAAAGGGCGCAATCCAGGCCTTACAAGCACCACACATAGAGGGTGCGCCTGTATAGATGACGATTCATGCGCGTTACTCGCAGTAGCTCAAGAGCGCCTAATGAGGACTTTTTCATGCCAGCTATTACCCTGACCACGCTGCAAGGTCTCAAGCAAAAAGGTGAGAAAATCGCCATGCTGACCTGCTATGACGCAACCTTCGCCCACGCCTGCAATGAGGCCGGTGTCGAAGTGTTGCTGGTGGGCGATTCCCTCGGCATGGTGCTGCAAGGTCACGACAGCACGCTGCCAGTGACCACCGTCGAGATGGCCTACCATGTGGCCGCCGTCAAACGCGGTAACACCGATGCACTGATTCTCGCCGACCTGCCATTCATGGCCTACGCCACCCTTGAACAAACCATGACCAACAGCGCCATGCTGATGCAGGCCGGTGCCCATATGGTCAAGGTCGAAGGCGCGTTGTGGCTGGCCGATTCGATTCGGCTGCTGGCCGAGCGGGGCATCCCGGTGTGCGCGCACCTGGGCCTGACCCCACAAGCGGTGAACATCCTCGGTGGCTATAAAGTCCAGGGCCGCAATGAGAACCAGGCGCGGCAGATGCGCGCCGATGCGATTGCACTGGAGCAGGCTGGCGCGGCGATGTTGCTGCTCGAATGCGTGCCCAGCGAGCTGGCGGAAGAAATCACCCAGGCGGTGAAGATCCCGGTGATCGGGATCGGCGCCGGCCACGCCACCGATGGCCAGGTACTGGTGCTGCACGACATGCTCGGGCTGTCGATCACCGGTCGCGCGCCCAAGTTCGTGAAAAACTTCATGGCAGGGCAAACGTCCATCCAGGGCGCCCTGAGTGCCTATGTCGCTGAGGTCAAGGCCGTGACCTTCCCGGGCGCCGAACACGGGTTTTCTGCATGAATACCGTCAAAACCGTACGCGAACTGCGGGCCGCCGTAGCCCGTGCCCGCGGCGAAGGCAAACGCATCGCTTTCGTGCCGACCATGGGCAACCTGCACAGTGGTCACGTGGCGCTGGTCACCAAGGCCGCGCAACGGGCCGACTTCGTGGTGGCGAGCATTTTCGTCAACCCACTGCAATTCGGTGCTGGCGAAGACCTGGACAAATACCCTCGCACCCTGGCGGCCGACCAGGAGAAACTGCTCCAGGCCGGCTGCCATCTGTTGTTCGCGCCCAGCGTCGAAGAGATGTACCCCGACGGCATGGCCGGGCAGACCCGGGTCAGCGTCCCGCAATTGTCCGAAGGCCTGTGCGGCGCCAGTCGCCCGGGGCATTTCGAGGGTGTGGCGACGGTGGTCAGCAAACTGTTCAACATGGTCCAGCCTGACCTGGCGGTGTTTGGCCAGAAAGACTTCCAGCAACTGGCGGTGATTCGCGCACTGGTCCATGACCTGAACATGCCGATCCAGATCATCGGCGAACCGACCGTGCGCGCCGAGGACGGCCTGGCGCTGTCCTCGCGCAACGGCTTCCTCAGCCCGGACCAACGTGCCATCGCGCCCGTGGTCTATCGCGTCCTGAGGCAGATCGCCGAGGCCATCAAACAGGGCCGACGAGATTTCCCGGCGCTGATCGACGAGCAGCTCAAGCAGCTCGAAGCGGCCGGCCTGCGTCCCGATTACCTGGAGATCCGTCACGCCAAGACCTTGCGCCCGGCATTGAGCGAGGATCGCGACCTGGTGATCCTGATAGCGGCGTTCCTGGGCACCACGCGGTTGATCGACAACCTGCACCTGGATCTCGACACGCCCGCCTAAGCATCACCAAACCCTGTGGGAGCGAGCTTGCTCACGATAGCGATAGGTCAGTTGATAGAGATGTCGACGGACACACCGCTATCGCGAGCAAGCTCGCTCCCACGGTAAGCAATCTGCGTTTCCGTTTGTCGGACCTTTCCCGCCCAGTTGTATAAAAAAGTACCGGGAATCGGTCTGACAAAGTCAAGACAGATCGCAACGCGAGGTTTACTGTATTCGCCCTGCGTCCGGCGATCGTGTCGATGCAGTGTCCGGACGCCCACCTCGAGCCGCGCCGGAATTTTTAGTGTACAAAAGGTCGTTCAAGTAAAAAGGAAACCCGCAGCGATGGCGTATTACCGAACCCCTCATGACGTGACCGCTCTGCCAGCCTGGCAAGCGCTGAATGACCACCGCAAAGCCATGCAGGATTTCAGCATGCGCGAAGCGTTCAATGCCGATCCGCAGCGTTTCACTCAATTCACCCTGTCGAGCTGCGGCCTGTTTCTCGACTACTCGAAAAACCTGATCAACGCCCAGACCCGCGATCTGCTGGTGGGCCTGGCCAACGAAGTCGACCTCAAGGGCGCGATCAAGTCGCTGTTCGAAGGCGAAATCGTCAACGCCTCGGAAAACCGCCCTGCCCTGCACACTGCCCTGCGTCGGCCGGTGGGCGACAAGTTGCTGGTCAACGGCGTCAACGTGATGCCGGACGTGCACAAAGTGCTGAACCAGATCACCGACCTGGTGGGCCGCATTCACGACGGCCTGTGGCGCGGCTACACCGAGAAGCCGATCACCGACGTGGTGAACATCGGCATCGGTGGTTCTTTCCTCGGCCCCGAGCTGGTGTCCGAAGCGCTGTTGTCCTACGCGCAAAAAGGCGTTCGCTGCCACTACCTGGCGAACATCGACGGCAGCGAGTTCCATGAACTGACCATGAAGCTGCGCGCCGAGACCACGCTGTTCATCGTCTCGTCGAAATCCTTCAACACCCTCGAAACCCTGAAGAACGCCCAGGCCGCCCGCGCCTGGTACCTGGCCCAGGGTGGCTCCGAAGCGGAGCTGTACCGCCACTTCATCGCCGTGTCGAGCAACAATGCCGCCGCCGTGGCCTTCGGCATCCGTGAAGAGAACATCTTCCCGATGTGGGACTGGGTCGGCGGGCGTTACTCGCTGTGGTCGGCCATCGGCCTGCCGATCGCCCTGGCCATCGGCATGTCGAACTTCAAGGAATTGCTCTCCGGGGCCTATTCCATGGACCAGCATTTCCAGAGCGCCCCGTTCGAGCAGAACATGCCGGTGCTGCTGGCACTGCTGGGTGTGTGGTACGGCAACTTCTGGGGTGCGCAGAGCCATGCGATCCTGCCGTACGACCACTACCTGCGTAACATCACCAAGCATTTGCAGCAATTGGACATGGAATCCAACGGCAAGAGCGTGCGCCAGGACGGTACACCGGTGTCGACCGACACGGGCCCGGTCATCTGGGGCGGCGTCGGCTGCAACGGTCAGCACGCTTACCACCAGTTGCTGCACCAGGGCACCCAGTTGATCCCGGCCGACTTCATCGTGCCGATCGTCAGCTTCAACCCGGTTTCCGATCATCACCAATGGCTGTATGCCAACTGCCTGTCCCAGAGCCAGGCACTGATGCTCGGCAAGACCCGCGCCGAAGCCGAAGCCGAGCTGCGGGACAAGGGCGCCAGCGAAGAAGAGGTGCAGAAACTGGCCTCCCACAAGGTGATCCCGGGCAACCGTCCGAGCAACACCCTGGTGGTCGAACGCATCAGCCCACGTCGCCTCGGCGCACTGGTCGCGCTGTATGAACACAAGGTGTTCGTGCAGAGCGTGGTCTGGGGCATCAACGCCTTCGACCAATGGGGCGTGGAACTGGGCAAGGAACTGGGCAAGGGCGTCTACAACCGCCTGGTGGGCAGTGAAGAAAACCCGGCCGAAGATGCCTCGACCCAGGGCTTGATCAACTACTTCCGCGGGCGTCATCGCGGCTGATCGTAGGTCGAACCCCAAGCACTTACTTTTGTGGGAGCGAGCTTGCTCGCGATGACGATGACGATGACGATGACGATGAATCAGTTGACACTTATGTTGACTGACACACCGCCTTCGCGAGCAAGCTCGCTCCCACAGTTGTTTGTGCATGACTTGAACCCTCCGGCTACTGGGCGCATCTTTATGACTTGTCGCAAAACAAGAATAAGGAACCGTCATGTTCGATATCAGCCAGTACCCCCAAGCCGATGCCGTCCGCCGGGCTGCGCAACTGAGTCAGGACGAGTACAAGCGGCTCTATAAAGAATCCATCGAACACCCCAGCGCCTTCTGGGCCGAGCAGGCCACACGCTTTCTCGACTGGATGACGCCCTGGCAAACCGTCCAGCGCTATGACCTCAAGAACGGCGACGCGACCTGGTTCGCCGGTGGCAAGCTGAACGTCAGCGCCAATTGCATCGACCGTCACCTGCAAACGCGCGGCGACCAGACGGCAATCATCTGGGAAGGCGACGACCCCGCCGAATCGGCAGAAATCACCTACAAAAAACTACACAACCATGTGTGCCGCCTGGCTAACGTGCTGAAAAGCCGTGGCGTGAAGAAAGGCGACCGGGTCTGCATCTACATGCCGATGATCCCCGAGGCCGCCTACGCCATGCTCGCCTGTACCCGCATCGGCGCGGTGCATTCAGTGGTGTTCGGCGGTTTCTCGCCGGACTCGCTGCGCGACCGGATTCTCGACGCCGATTGCCGCACCGTGATCACCGCTGACGAAGGCGTGCGTGGCGGGCGCTTCATACCGCTCAAGCGCAACGTCGACAAGGCCCTGGAAAGTTGCCCGAACGTCAGCACCGTGCTGGTGGTCGAGCGCACCCAGGGCGAGGTGAACTGGGTTGAAGGCCGTGACCTGTGGTACCACCAGGCCATGCACGAGATGAGCGACGACTGCCCACCCGAACCGATGGACGCCGAAGACCCGTTATTCATCCTCTACACTTCCGGTAGCACTGGCAAACCCAAGGGCGTGCTGCACACCACGGGAGGCTATCTGCTGCAAGCGGCGATGACGTTCAAGTACGTGCTCGATTACCGCGACAACGAAGTGTTCTGGTGCACCGCCGATGTCGGCTGGGTCACCGGCCATAGCTACATCGTCTACGGCCCGCTGGCCAATGGCGCCACCACGCTGATCTTCGAGGGCGTGCCGAGCTACCCGAGCAGTTCGCGCTTCTGGCAGGTGATCGACAAGCATCAGGTCAACATCTTCTACACCGCACCGACCGCCCTGCGCGCGCTGATGCGCGAAGGTGCCGGCCCGTTGCAGGAAACGTCCCGCAAAAGCCTGCGATTACTCGGCAGCGTTGGTGAGCCGATCAACCCGGAAGCATGGGAATGGTATTTCAACACGGTAGGCGAACAGCGCTGCCCGATTGTCGATACCTGGTGGCAGACCGAGACGGGCGGCATCATGCTCAGCCCGTTGGTGAGCGCCCCACGGCTCAAGCCAGGCTGCGCCACCCGGCCGATGTTCGGCGTGCAACCGGTCTTGCTGGATGAAGTGGGCAAGGAAATCAGCGGCGCCGGCAGCGGCGTACTGGCGATCAAATCCAGTTGGCCCGGGCAAATTCGCAGCGTCTACGGCGATCATCAACGCATGGTCGACACCTACTTCAAACCCTACCCCGGCTACTACTTCACCGGCGACGGCGCGCGCCGCGACGAAGATGGCGATTACTGGATCACCGGGCGCATCGACGATGTGATCAACGTTTCCGGGCATCGCATCGGCACCGCCGAGGTGGAAAGCGCCCTGGTGCTGCACGACAACATTGCCGAAGCGGCCGTCGTCGGCTATCCCCATGACCTCAAGGGCCAGGGCATCTATGCCTTTGTCACGCCGATGAACGGTGTGGAGGCCAATGACGAGCTGAAGAAGGAACTGCTGGCCCACGTCAGCAAGGAAATCGGCAGCTTCGCCAAACCGGAGCTGATCCAGTGGGCGCCGGCGTTGCCCAAGACCCGTTCGGGCAAGATCATGCGGCGCATCCTGCGCAAGATCGCCTGCAACGAACTCGACAGCCTCGGTGATACCTCGACCCTGGCCGATCCAAGTGTGGTGGAGGGGCTGATCGACAAACGCCTCAATCGCTGAGCCAAACGACTCGGTTCCTCAGGGGCACCGTTCCTCTGTGGCAAGAGCCTTTATCTGCGGCAAGAGCCTTTATCTGTGGCAAGAGCCTTTATCTGTGGCAAGAGCCTTTATCTGTGGCGAGGGGATTTATCCCCGTTGGGCTGCGCAGCAGCCCCCCCTACAACAAGCGAGGTGTGGCTGACACTCCGAGTGGGCTGCTGCGCAGCCCAGCGGGGATAAATCCCCTCGCCACAGGTCGGTGCCGGGTTTGTATAACTGCTAAACTCCCGCGCCTCATTTCTCTAAGGCGCGCCCGGCATGTCTTCCTTGAATCAGGCGCTGCGCGCCGCCCTCGACCAGCGTCAGGAGCTGCTCGGCCAACTGCACGCGCAAGGCACCGACTGCTATCGCCTGTTCCATGGCAGCCAGGAAGGCGCGCCCGGCCTGACCGTCGACCGCTACGGCCCGCAACTGCTGGTGCAGAGCTTCCATCAGTCGCTGGAACGGGACGACCTGCTGCAACTGCACGGCCTCGTCAACGAACGGCTGGGCCTGGAAACCCTGTTGGTCTACAACGACCGCGCCCGCGGCAATTCGCGCGTCGACCGCCAGGACACCGTCTATCAGGCGGACGAAGCCGCCCTGCAAGACCTGGTCGGGCATGAATGGGGCTTGAATTATCGCGTTCGCGGTCGCCACGCCGGGCAGGATCCACTGCTGTTTCTCGACCTGCGCAACGCCCGAGGCTGGGTCAAGGCACACAGCCGCAACAAAAGCGTGCTGAACCTGTTCGCCTACACCTGCGGCGTCGGCCTGAGCGCTGCGGCCGGCGGTGCGCGGGAGGTGTGCAACCTGGACTTCGCCGAAGGCAACCTGGCCGTGGGCCGCGAAAACGGCCTGCTCAACCCCGATTTGCCGCCGATGGCGTTCGTGCAGTCGGATTACTTTCCGGCGATCCGCCAACTGGCCGGCCTGCCCATCAGCCAGCGGCGCGGGCAGAAACTGCCCAACTATGTGCGCCTGGAACAACGCCAGTACGACCTGGTGCTGCTCGATCCACCGGCCTGGGCCAAAAGTGCGTTCGGCACCGTCGACCTGTTGCGCGACTACCAAAGCCTGCTGAAACCGGCCCTGCTCACCACCGCCGACAATGGCGTGCTGATCTGCTGCAACAACCTGGCAAAAGTGTCCATGGACGACTGGCGCGAACAGGTACTGCGTTGTGCGGAAAAAGCCGGGCGCCCGGTGCGCGAGTGGAGCGTGCTGACGCCCGGCAGCGATTTCCCCTCCCTGGACCAGCAACCGCCACTCAAGACCCTGGTCCTCCAGCTCTAAGCCAGGCTCAGAATTCTCACGCAAAAAACGGACAAATCTCATAAATCACAGTGGCTTCGGAACCGTAAACGCATGCCATACTCCAAGGCATTCCGAATTCACACCAAGATGAAGCCGCACATGCCCAAAGGATTGATTCGCGCCATCGGCGCTCTGTTGACCGCACTGGCCCTCTACAGCCTATTGGGCTTTCTGATTTTGCCGGGCATCGCCTTGCGCATCGCCAACCAGCAACTGGCCGCCCTTGCGACGGTGCCGGCCCAGATCCAGCGCATTGAACTCAATCCCTTCAGCCTTGAAGTCACCCTCTGGGGCCTGAATATCGGCGAACCTGGCAAGGAACAGGTCGGCTTCGAACGGCTGTATGCCAACCTGCAGCTCGACAGCCTGTGGTCGGGCGCCCTGCACCTGGTCGACATCGAGCTGGACAAGCCCAAGACCGAAGTGATGTTCGCCAAGGACGGTCAATTGAACCTGCTGGGCCTGTTCAAGCTGCCGGCCAGCGAGCCGACGCCCGCCGCCCCCGAGGCCAAGCCGTTCCCCCTGCGGGTCGACCGAATCAAGTTGGCCGGCGGTTATGTGCATTTTCAGGACCTGCGCCCCAGCGAACCCATTGAGTTTCTCTACGACACCCTCGATTTCGAGCTGAAAAACCTCAGCACCCTGCCCGACGACAATGCCGACATGACCCTGGTGGCTGCTGGCCCCGAAGGCGGACAGATCGACTGGACCGGTAATTTCAGCCTCACGCCGATTGCCTCCCAAGGCACTCTCAAAGTCACTGGCGGCCAAATGAAAGCCTGGTGGCCCTATGTGCGCGACGCCGTGCCGCTGGTTCTGGAAAACGGCGTCCTGAACCTCAGCACCGACTACAAGCTCAACCTGGCCAAGGGTACCGAACTGCTGCTCAACAACGCCGCGGTCAGTGTCGCGCCCTTCGCCATCAAGGCACCCGATGGCCGTCCACTGGTGAAGCTCGAACGCCTGGACGTGAGCGAAACCTCGGTGGACCTGGCCAAGCAGCAAGTTATCATGGGCAAGATCCGTAGCCAGAAGCTGGAAACCTGGGCCGCTCGCGAGGCGGACGGGCAGTTGGACTGGCAGAAACTCTTCGCCAGCCAGCCGGCCAAACCGCAGGTCAAGGCTGAGCCGGCATCCGCCCCGGCAGCGGCAGACTCGCCAAAAGCTGAACCGGCACCGCCCAGCAAACCCTGGCAGGTGATGTTGAAGGATGTGCAACTGCGCGACTATAAGGTGCACTTGGCCGACCGCCAGGCCCAGCCCGCGGTGGCACTGGACGTCGGCCCGCTGAACCTCGACCTGCAGAACTACGACACCCTCAACGGCTCACCCTTTACCCTCAAGCTGGACACCGGGGTAGGCAAGCAGGGCAAGATCCTGGCCGACGGCCAGGTCAATCTGAACCCGATCACCGCCAAGCTCAAGGTCAAGACCCAGGACGTCGACCTGCGCGTCGCCCAGTCGTACATCAACCCGTTCATTCGCCTGGAGCTGCGCTCCGGGATGCTCGGCAGTGACTTGGCGGTCGACCTCAAAAGTACCGAACCACTGGCATTTGCCGTCACCGGCCGCGCCCAGGTCGATCAGTTGCACACCCTCGACACGCTCAAGACCCGCGACTTCCTCAAGTGGCAAAGCCTGGTCCTCGAAGGCCTGAATTATCAGCACGGTGACGGCCTTTCCATCGACAAGGTCAACCTGTTCCAACCGTACGCGCGCTTCATGATCAACGACGACCGCACCACCAACGTCGATGACCTGCTGATCCCGCAACCGGCCGACAGCGGCACGAAGAACACCGTGGCAAAACCAGCTCCCCAGGAAAAACCGCTGGGCATCCACATCGGTGGTATCGCCATCAATGACGGTTCGGCCAACTTCGCCGACTTCAGCCTGACACCCAATTTCGCCACGGCTATCCAACAGCTCAACGGTGCAATCGGCACGATCGACAGTCGCCAGGCCAAACCGGCCAGTGTCGACATCAAGGGCAAGGTCGATCGCTATGCACCGGTCACCATCAAAGGGGCGGTCAACCCCTTCGACCCGATGGCCAGCCTCAACATCGCCACCAGTTTCAAACGGGTCGAGCTGACCACCCTGACGCCCTACTCCGGCAAGTTCGCCGGCTATCGCATCCGCAAGGGTCGGCTCAATCTCGACCTGCATTACCGAATCACCCAGGGCAAGCTCCAGGCGGAGAACAAAGTGGTGGTCGAGCAGTTGCAACTGGGGGAGAAAGTCGACAGCCCGGACGCCGTGAGCCTGCCACTCAAATTGGCCGTCGCCTTGCTCAAGGATTCCGACGGCAAGATTTCCATCGAACTACCGGTGTCCGGCGATCTCAACGACCCGCAATTCAGCGTCATGCCGATCATCTGGCAGACCCTGCGCAACCTGGTGGTACGAGCGGCCCAGGCGCCGTTCAAGCTGATCGGTGGGTTGGTGGCCGGCGGCGGCTCGGAAGACCTGGGTAGCGTGGCGTTTGCGCCGGGCTCCAGCGACCTGAGCAAAGACAATGAAGGCGTGCTGCTCAAACTGTCCGAGGCCCTTGGCAAACGTCCGGAGCTACGCCTGGAGATCGAAGGCACCGCCGCCGAAAGCAGCGACGGCCCACTGCTCGCCGCCCAACGCCTGGAGCGCGAATACCAATACAACTACTACAAGATGCTGCAGCGTCGGGGCGACAAAGTTCCGGCCCAGGCCTCGCAGATACAGGTGCCCGAGGACGAAAAGGCGCCGCTGCTCGAAGGCATCTACCGCACCCGCCTCAAGACCCAACCGCCCGCCGAATGGACACAATTGGATAAAAAGGCGCGTATCGAGAAACTGCGTGAAGGCGTGATCAAGTTCTGGAGCGGCAGTGACGTGCTCTTGCGCCAACTGGGGCAGGAACGGGCCAGTAGCATCAAGGACTTCCTGGTGGACAAAGGCCAGTTGGCCGATGACCGCGTGTATTTCATCGACGCCAACCTCGGCCAGGCTGAGAGCGATGGCCGGGTGATTACCCCGCTGCATCTGGATGCCGAATAGATGAAGCCCTGGTTCGGGCTCTGCCTGGGTCTATCGCTGGCCACCGGCCAGGCCGCGGCTGCCGACACGCTGCGCTGCGGCAGCCAGCTGATCAGCGTCGGCGACCGCTCGAGCGAAGTGCTGCAAAAGTGCGGGGAGCCAGCGGCGCGGGATGACCTGGGCTACAAGCGCAGTGTCAACCGCCGGGAAGAATACCCGGTGGAAGAATGGACCTACGGCCCCACCAGCGGCATGTACCAGTACCTGCGTTTCGAAGGCAATCGGCTGGTGCAGATCACCAGCAAGCGGGGGCGCTGAGCTTGCCCGTACAGAGGCGTTGAATGTACTACCGCCATCGCGAGCAAGCTCGCACACAGGAGGATGGCGCTGAGCACTGATTTTGAGATCACCCAGAACAATGTGCGAGCTTGCTCGCGATGGCGGCAACTCGATCCTACAGACTCATCGACAACCGCTGCCCCCCCAAATTGGTCCACCCCATAATAGAACAGGCCCCCGCCACGAATGCCGGGGGCCTGTAATGGCCACGTCCGTTGTGGCCTTTCGCATGAACTCCAAAGCGACGGCAAACGTATATCCTGGCCCGCTTGCCGCGCCTTCTCCCAGCCCAGGCGAGAAGTCTTAGCCTTATTCGGCTTTCAGGCCGTCAGCCGATACGGCCTTGACGCCTTTGATTTTCTTGGCGATCGCCACAGCGGTGTCTTTTTGTGCCTCAGTGACTTTGGTCATCGAAGACAGGGACACAACACCTTTGTTGGTTTCGACTTTGATATCAGTGCCTGGAATGCCTTTTTCGGTGACCAGGTCAGCTTTGACCTTGGTGGTGATCCAGGTATCGGAAACGTCCTCTTTGGCCTCTGTCACTTCGCCTGCAGCCAGCATCATTGGCGCCTGAGTTGCTTGAGTGGTCTCGGCGAATGCGCTAGCCATGGTCAGGGTCAGAGCGGTAGCAGCGGCGGCAGTGATAGCGAACTTCTTCATACGAGTAACTCCTGTTTTTCTCAGAAACTGCCGGGGTGATGCATTCCGGCAGGGTTAACAGGAGTAGTGCGAAGGCTGTGCCAGCTTTGAAAAAATTATAAATTTCTTATAAATCAGCAAGTTAAGCGAAACGGTGATTTTCGTGATCATGCAAAATGCATGAAGCGGTGATTCTGGACATGCAACTTGCGGGTTTTGGCCGAATTCTAAGCTTATGAATTGCGAAGGGTTTTTCAGTAAAGCCCGAGCTCGTTCCCGCCAAAGCTTCCAACAGCCATAAAAAAGGGCCGCTGCGCAGCCCAGATCAAGTTCGAATTCATTAACCTCCGGTAGGAGCCGCAGCGCCACCGGTACAGCCGGCCGGCAGGAATTCCTGAGCGGCGGTTGATCCGCAGGTCCAAACCCCTTGAGCTGAACGCGTAAGGGTGATCGCTTTACCCAGTACAGGAGAGGGCGCATTCAACAGGGTACATGCAATGGTGCCCGTCCCTGCCGACGCAGTACCTGAAGCGGTCAAGTTACAGTTGCTGGTGGGTGTCGTTCCGCCAATATTCTCCAGCGATGGGTTGGTACCTTGGTTCATCACGTCCTCAAACGGCACTTTCAACGCAGAGATCTCCGCCAACCCCGCCGTCGCCTTCGCCCGCGCCTGATACTTCGAATATTGCGGCAACGCAAACGTCGCCAGGATGCCGATGATCGCCACGACGATCAGCAGCTCGATCAAAGTGAAGCCACTCTGCTTATTCATAGACATCTCCCATGCATGAGTCGAAATCTCATGACCTGAAATAGCCATTGCAGGGCACATGCCAACCCTCAAGCCTCATCAATAAGGGGGGTTGAACCGGCACAACGGCGACGTCCTACCTCAACAACCGCACTATCTGACGTTTTTTGTCACCCTGCCCCGCTGGTTTGGCGTCGATGCTTGACTAGGCTATAAGTCATGAACTGTCCGCCCTCGGTATTCCCATGAATGACATTCCCCTCAGCGGTCTGGCCAAGCAACTGGTGCTGGCCGAACTGATCACCGAGCAAAATGCTCATCAGGCGTACCAACAGGCCCAGCGCAGTCGCATGCCCTTGGTCAGTTACCTGGTGCAAAACAAACTGGTCCAGAGCCGTCAGGTGGCGGAAATCGCCTCGGAGCATTTTGGCGTCGCCCTGCTGGACCTCAGCAGCCTGGAGAAAGACACCCAACCCACGGGGCTGGTCAGTGAAAAACTGGTGCGCCAACATCATGCCCTGCCACTGTGGCGACGCGGCAACAAGTTGTTCGTGGGCATTTCCGACCCGACCAATCACCAGGCCATCAATGACATCCAGTTCAGTACCGGCCTGACCACCGAAGCCATCCTGGTGGAGGACGACAAGCTCAGTGACGCCATCGAAAAGTTTTTCGAATCCAGCAGTACAGGCCTGGAAGGCATGGGCGATGTCGATCTCGATGGCCTGGACATCGAGTCGATCGACGATTCCAAGCAGGACGCCATCAGCGGTCAAGACACCGACGACGCGCCGGTGGTGCGCTTCGTCAACAAGATGCTGCTGGACGCGATCAAGGGCGGCTCTTCCGACCTGCACTTCGAACCCTACGAAAAAATCTACCGGGTGCGGGTGCGCACCGACGGCATACTGCGGGAAGTAGCCAAGCCACCGATCCAATTGGCCAACCGTATCGCCGCCCGCCTGAAAGTCATGGCCAGCCTCGATATCTCCGAACGGCGCAAACCCCAGGACGGACGGCTGAAAATGCGTCTGTCGAAAACCAAGTCCATCGATTTCCGGGTCAACACCCTGCCCACGCTCTGGGGCGAAAAAGTGGTAATCCGGATCCTTGACCCCTCCAGCGCGCAAATGGGCATCGATGCCCTGGGCTACGAACCGGACCAGAAAGACCTGTACATGGCCGCCCTCAAGCAACCGCAAGGGCTGATCCTGGTGACCGGTCCGACCGGCTCGGGCAAGACCGTGTCGCTCTACACCGGGCTGAATATCCTCAACACCGTGGACATCAACATTTCCACCGCCGAAGACCCGGTGGAAATCAACATGGAAGGCATCAACCAGGTCAACGTGAATCCGCGCCAGGGGCTGGATTTCGCCCAGGCCCTGCGCTCGTTCCTGCGCCAGGACCCGGACGTGATCATGGTCGGCGAGATCCGCGACCTGGAAACCGCCGAGATCGCCATCAAGGCCGCCCAGACCGGGCACCTGGTGCTCTCCACCCTGCACACCAACAGCGCCGCCGAAACCCTGATCCGCCTGCAGAACATGGGCATTCCGGGGTTCAACATCGCCACCGCCGTGCACCTGATCATTGCCCAGCGGCTGGCGCGCAAGCT
Organism: Pseudomonas sp. NFACC16-2; assembly: GCF_900119205.1. Lineage (NCBI taxonomy): Bacteria > Pseudomonadati > Pseudomonadota > Gammaproteobacteria > Pseudomonadales > Pseudomonadaceae > Pseudomonas > Pseudomonas sp. NFACC16-2. Next base: position 42,546 of record NZ_FPIX01000022.1, read on the forward strand.
GTGCAGTCACTGCAAGAAAGCCATCGATATTCCCGAGGAAACCTTGCTCAAGGAAGGTTTCCCTCGGGAACGCATCGGCACATTCACGATCTATGAGCCGGTCGGTTGCGAACAGTGCAACAACGGTTACAAAGGGCGCGTGGGAGTTTACGAAGTGGTCAAGAACACGCCCGAGCTGCAACGGTTGATCATGGCCGAGGGCAACTCGCTGGAAATCGATCTGCAAATGCGCAAGGACGGTTTCAATGACCTGCGCACGTCGGGGCTGCTCAAAGTGATGCAGGGCGTCACCAGCCTCGAAGAAATCAACCGGGTCACCAAGGATTGAACATGGCGGTCAAGGCAGTCAAAACCGATGTTTACACTTGGGAAGGCAAGGACCGCAAAGGCACAAAAATGAGTGGCGAGCTGACGGGCCAGAGCCCGGCGCTGGTCAAGGCACAGCTGCGCAAACAAGGCATCAACCCGCAGAAGGTGCGCAAGAAATCCACCTCGATATTCAGCAAGGGCAAGCGCATCAAGCCACTGGATATCGCCCTCTTCACCCGCCAGATGGCCACGATGCTCAAGGCTGGCGTGCCACTGCTGCAGGCGTTCGACATCATTGGCGAAGGCTTCGACAACCCCAACATGCGCAAGCTGGTGGACGAGGTGAAGCAGGAAGTCGCCGCCGGCAACAGCTTCGCCGCGGCGCTGCGCAAGTGCCCGCAATATTTCGACGAGCTGTACTGCAACCTGGTGGATGCCGGCGAACAGGCCGGTGCCCTGGACACCCTGCTGGACCGGGTCGCGACCTACAAGGAAAAGAGCGAAGCGCTCAAGGCCAAGATCAAGAAAGCCATGACCTACCCGGCGGCCGTGGTCCTCGTTGCCGCAGTGGTCACGGGGATCCTCCTGGTCAAGGTCGTGCCGCAGTTCGAGTCGGTATTCTCCGGGTTCGGTGCGCAATTGCCAGCCTTCACGGTGATGGTCATCGGCCTGTCGGAAATCATGCAGCAATGGTGGTGGATAATGCTTGGCGGGGTGGTGGGGGCGTTTTTTGGCGTGAAGTACGCGCTCAGGCGTTCGGAGCGCTTTCGCGACTGGCGCGACAAATGGCTGCTCAAGCTGCCGCTGATAGGCACCTTGCTGTACAAATCCGCCGTGGCCCGCTACGCCCGCACGCTTTCCACCACCTTCGCCGCCGGCGTGCCGCTGGTGGAGGCCCTGGACTCGGTGTCTGGCGCCACCGGCAACGTGGTGTTCAAACATGCCGTGCAGCGCATCAAGCAGGAGGTCTCGACCGGCATGCAGTTGAATTTTTCCATGCGTGCCTCAGGGATCTTTCCGAACCTGGCGGTCCAGATGACCGCCATCGGCGAGGAATCCGGTGCGCTGGACGACATGCTCGACAAGGTGGCGAGCTTTTATGAGGCCGAGGTGGACAATCTGGTGGACAACCTCACCAGCCTGATGGAACCCTTCATCATGGTGGTCCTGGGGGTGGTCGTCGGTGGCCTAGTGGTTGCCATGTACCTGCCCATCTTTCAACTCGGCTCTGCGATCTGACATGCCCCTGAGCGAATTCTTCGTGCTGTATCCCCTGGCTTTCGTGCTCGTTGCAGCACTGCTCGGCCTGATCATAGGCAGCTTCCTCAACGTGCTGGTGTGGCGCTTGCCGAAAATGCTCAACCGCGAATGGCGCCTGCAGGCTCACGACCTGCTGGGCCTGCCGGCCGAAACCCCGGGCCCGGTCTACAATCTGATGCTGCCCCACTCCCAGTGCCCGCACTGCGGCCATCGCATCCGCGCCTGGGAAAACATTCCGCTGCTCAGCTACCTGATGCTGCGCGGCCGCTGTTCGAGCTGCGCCGCGCCCATCGGCAAGCGTTACCCCCTGACCGAATTGGCTTGCGCCGCGTTATCGGCGTTCGTCGCCTGGCATTTCGGCTTTGGCTGGCACGCCGTGATGGTGATGGTCTTGACCTGGGGCCTGCTGGGCATGAGTCTGATCGACGCCGAGCATCAATTGCTGCCCGATTCCCTGGTGCTGCCGCTGTTGTGGCTGGGCTTGATCATCAACAGCTTCGGACTCTTCGTGCCCTTGAACCAGGCGATGTGGGGCGCGGTGGCCGGCTATCTGGCGCTGTGGTCGCTGTTCTGGGTGTTCAAGCTGATCACCGGCAAGGAAGGCATGGGCTACGGGGATTTCAAGCTGCTGGCGATGCTCGGCGCCTGGGGTGGCTGGCAGATCCTGCCGCTGACACTGCTGCTGTCGTCGCTGGTGGGCGCCGTTGTCGGGGTGATTGTACTGCGCTTGCGCGATGCTCCCGAGTCGACGCAGATTCCCTTTGGACCTTATCTGGCCATTGCCGGCTGGATTGCCTTGCTCTGGGGTGGTCAAATAACCGACTTCTATTGGCAGTCTGTCGGTTTTTAATGAATACCTCAGTGAAAAAGCCCTGGATTCTCGGCCTGACCGGTGGCATCGGCAGCGGCAAGAGCGCGGCGGCGCAGCATTTCATCGACCTGGGCGTGCATGTCATCGACGCCGATCATGCGGCGCGCTGGGTGGTCGAGCCCGGACGCCCGGCGCTGGCGAAAATCGCCGAACACTTCGGTCCCGGCGTATTGCAGGCCGACGGCGCCCTGGACCGGGCGACGTTGCGCAAGCTGATCTTCGAGAATGCCGATGAGCGCCGCTGGCTCGAGGCGCTGCTGCATCCGCTGATCGCCGAGGAAATCGCCCATCATCTGGCCCAGGCACAATCGCCCTATGCGATCCTGGTATCACCGCTGCTGATCGAGTCAGGGCAGTACGCCATGACCCAGCGGATCCTGGTGATCGATGCGCCGGAACAGCTGCAGATCGAACGTACATTGCAGCGCGACCAGACCAGCGAACAGCAGGTCCAGGCGATTCTCAAGGCCCAGTCCAGCCGCCAGGATCGCCTGAGCCATGCCGACGACGTGGTGGTCAATGATCGCGACCTCGCCTGGCTGCACAGCGAGGTCGAGCGCCTGCATCACTTTTACCTTACTTTGCGTGGAGGCCAATCATGAGCCAGACCCCAACCGTTGATTGCCCAACCTGTGGCGCCCCTGTGGAATGGACACCGGAGAGCAAATTCCGACCGTTCTGCTCTGACCGCTGCAAACTGATCGACCTCGGCGCCTGGGCCTCGGAAGAACACAAGATCCCGGTCAGCCCCGACGCCGAGGACGAGCTGTTCAGCGAAGACTTCGAGCCCCGGCATTAAGGTAGTGTCGCTCACTCAGGAAAAATCTGAGTCATTGTGGCGAGGGGATTTATCCCCGCTGGGCTGCGCAGCAGCCCCAAAAAGCTGAATGCAGTCGATCTGAAACACCACAGTGTCAGGTTTCAGGGCTACTACGCAGCCCAGCGGGGATAAATCCCCTCGCCACAGAGTCATCGTTTTCTTGGATGTACAGCATTCGCCATTAAGGCCGCATGAAACAGTAGTCCTGTTCATCGTCGAGGTTTTCCGCCAGGAAACTCAACTCATCGGCCAGGTCTTCAGGGCTGCGCACTGTCTTGCTCTGTTGCACGATCGCACTGAGCAAGGCGCGCAGGCTCAAGCCTGGGTCAAAACCGATCTCCATTGCGGCATCGTGGCTACGCCTGATCTCTTGTCTGGCCCACTCATAAACACTCATGGTTGTGCTCCTGGAAATTTTCCAAAGCATGAATGGCGTGTGGTGGGGCAGCCTTGACGTGAATCAAGGCTTGTCATCATCGTTCCACGGAGCCGACAGGTAGCGCGTGCGGTTGAAGGTCTCCAGCCATTCGGGACTGAACACCACCAATGCACTGATCACCATGCCGTTGATAAAGGCCTCGGGAAAAATGATCAACCAGAGGTAGCCGACAAAATCTTCCAGCCAGTAAGGCATGGCGAATATGCCGTCGTACCACAGCAGGCCAAGCCCCAGCAGCAGGCATGCCAGCGCCGAAAGCGCGGCGGCGAGAAACCCCGAACAGAAGATATACACGAACAGATTGCGCGGCTGGGCGCGCTCCACCAGGATCGCGCAGCACTCGGTGACCAGCACCGGCAAAAGGATCAGCAGCACACCGTTGACCCCTACCGCTGCCATGTCCTGGCGGCCCAGCAGCACCAGCGCCATCTGCGCGCACAGGCCACCGAGGATCGCCAATGGCCAGTCCAGCAATAGCGTCACGGCAGTCATGCCGATGAAATGATACGAGACACCCGTATCGAAATCCCGGCGCACCAGCCACAGCATGAACAACGCCAGCACTGTGCCGAATAGCAGATGCTGGCGACGGCTGTCGGTGAACAGCTCGACCCACGGTGCCCGAAACACCGCCCAAGCCAAGGCAGGCAGAAAAATCAGCCAGCCGCCCGCCAGCGTCTGCGGGGAGAGCAGTTCGGCACCGATCATGGGACTACTCCTTTCGCTTGCCCTTGCCTCAAACAGGCTGTTGTGGCGAGGGAGCTTGCTCCCGCTCGGTTGCGCAGCGACCGCAAAATCTTGGGGCCGCTTCGCAGCCCAACGGGAGCAAGCTCCCTCGCCACGGTATTTCAAACCAGCAGTCTACACCCCGCCCATAACGTCTATTAATCCACGCAACGCTTTCAGCTTGTCGCAATTGAACGCTAAGCTTGGGCTCATGGATGACTCCGATTACTTACGCCTGCTGACCATCGCGGCCGAGCAAGCCAACGCCTTTCTCTCCAATGCCCGCAAATGGGAGCGTGAGCGTTGGGTTTGCCAGCGTCTGCTGCAAGGGCTGAACGTACCTTATCGCGCCGACGAGTTCGCGCCGGCCGGCGAGCCGCCGGACGTGTTGTTTCGCGATGCCAATTTCGAAGTGTTTTTCGTGCTCGACGAGGGTCGACGCCTCAATGACGAATGGCGCGATGAACTGCAACGTCGCCGCAGCGCCTTCTCCCTGAGCCAGCTGGTACGTCGCGAGGCCAAGCCGCGGCGGATTCCGGCCAATGAGTTCCTGATGCGGCTGGCCCCGACCCTTCGCAAGAAAGCTCACAACTACACCGAACGCGGCATGGACCTGGGTGACCTGGACATCATCGCCTTCGCCAGCCTCAAGCGCGAAGTGCTGGACCTCAACAGTCACTTCCCACCGCCGACCGAATACCTGCGCCAGGGCTGGCGCTCGCTGTCACTGGTGGGGCCGACGTTTGCCCGGGTGCTGTTCGCCCACCCCGACGCGCCGGACTTCCTGCGCAGCAACCTGGGTCGCAGCATTGTGTTCGATGTCGGGATCAGCCTGTGAGCCCACTGCAGGAACTGATTGCCGCTGTGCCCCAGCAGGGCCGCGTACGCTGGATTGGCGTACGACCTCAGGGCCATGCGCCCATGATCGAACTGGACGCCGTGGAGGCCCGCCTGGAGGCTGGGCTGACCGGCGATCACGCTCGCCCCGGCGTGCGCAATGCGCGGCAAGTGACGCTGATCCAATGGGAGCACCTGGCCGTGATCGGCTCGCTGATGGGCCGTCCCGAGGACCGGCCCGTGCTGCCACAGGAGCTGCGACGCAATATTGTGGTCAGCGGCATCAATCTGTTCAGCCTCAAGGGCCGGCGCTTTCGCATTGGCCAAGCCATTTTTGAAACCACCGGCTGGTGCCAGCCTTGTGCCCGATTGGAGCGAAACCTCGGCGAAGGTACGTTCCAGGCCGTACGCGGCCATGGCGGAATCACCGCCCGGGTGTTAAAAAGTGGAATCATTCGCCTGGACGACAGCCTGATCGTCGAACCCGTTCCGGCGAGCGGCTACGCTGCTTTCAATGCCGGCTAGCCGGACGCTGTAACGTCTTCACATTTCGCAACGTCTACCTGACGAGGCCTTTATGACCAGCCGCCTGAACCCAGAAGACCAGAAGCATGTCGAAGAGTACCTGCAACTGTCCCAGCACCGAGTCGAGCGCCGGCCTTTCCGGCCGTGGATGCTCCTGGTGGTGGTACTGGCCGTGACCATCGGCCTGGGCCTGTTGAGCCGACTGATCAGTTACCTGACGCTATGAGCCGCCCAGTCACACTGCCGCTCGCTCGGGTAACGGCACCGATTTCCTTTAGCCTTGCGAGATATCCCCATGACTCATCGTATTGTCATCGTTGGCGGCGGCGCCGGCGGTCTGGAGTTGGCTACCCGTCTGGGTAAGACTCTGGGCAAGCGCGGCACGGCCAGTGTGATGCTGGTCGACGCGAACCTGACCCACATCTGGAAACCGCTGCTGCACGAAGTGGCCGCAGGCTCCTTGAACTCCTCCGAAGACGAACTAAACTATGTCGCCCAGGCAAAATGGAACCACTTCGAGTTCCAGCTCGGGCGCATGAGTGGCCTGGATCGCGAGCGCAAGAGAATCCAACTGGCCGCCACCTACGATGAGGCGGGCGTCGAGCTATTGCCGGCCCGGGAACTGGGCTACGACACGCTGGTGATTGCCGTCGGCAGTACCACCAATGACTTCGGCACCGAAGGCGCAGCACAGCATTGCCTGTTCCTAGATACCCGCAAACAGGCCGAGCGCTTCCATCAGCAACTGCTTCATCACTATCTGCGCGCCCACGCCGGGCAAACCGATATCGTCGAGCGCATCAGCGTCGCCATTGTCGGAGCCGGTGCGACCGGGGTCGAACTGGCGGCCGAGCTGCATAATGCCGCCCACGAACTGCACGCCTACGGCCTGGACCGGATCAAACCGGAGAACATGCACATCACGCTGATCGAAGCGGGCCCACGCGTCTTGCCAGCCCTGCCGGAACGTATCGGCGGACCGGTGCACAAGACCCTGGAGAAACTCGGCGTCAACGTCATGACCGACGCCGCCGTCAGCCAAGTGACCGCCGACAGCCTGATTACGGCAGATGGCAAAGTGATCGACGCGAGCCTGAAAGTCTGGGCCGCCGGGATTCGCGCCCCGGACTTCCTCAAGGACATCGACGGGCTGGAGACCAACCGGATCAATCAGCTGCAAGTGCTGCCTACGTTGCAGACCAGCCGCGACGAGAACATCTTTGCCTTCGGCGACTGCGCCGCCTGCCCGCAACCCGGCAGCGAGCGCAACGTCCCGCCCCGCGCCCAGGCCGCGCACCAGCAGGCCTCGCTGCTGGCCAAGTCCTTGAAACTGCGAATCGAAGGCAAGGCCCTGCCCGAATACAAATACACCGACTACGGCTCGCTGATCTCGTTGTCGCGGTTCTCGGCAGTGGGCAACCTGATGGGCAACCTGACTGGCAGCGTGATGCTCGAAGGGTGGCTGGCGCGGATGTTCTACGTTTCGCTCTACCGCATGCACCAGATGGCACTGTACGGCATGTTCCGCACGGCCATGCTGATGCTGGGCAGCAAGATCGGACGCGGGACCGAGCCACGGCTGAAGTTGCACTGAGACCTTACTGATGATCGTTCCCACGCTCTGCGTGGGAATGCAGCCCGGGACGCTCCGCGTCCTTTGTGACGCAGAGCGTCACTGGATTCACTCCCATGCAGAGCCTGGGAGCGATCATCCCTTCATGTCCCCTCAATAATCAAACCTGAAACCGCTGCACCATCGTGCGCAACGAATTGGCCAGTTGCGACAACTCATGGCTGGACGCACTGGTCTGGTCCGCGCCGGAAGCCGAACGCACCGACAAATCACGAATGTTCACCAGGTTGCGATCCACCTCGCGGGCCACTTGTGCCTGCTCTTCGGCGGCGCTGGCAATCACCAGGTTGCGTTCATGGATTTCATTGACCGACGCCGTGATGGTCTGCAACGCCTCCCCCGCTCGCTCCGCCATGGCCAGGGTGCTGGCAGCACGGGTGGAACTCGCTTGCATAGAATCCAGCGCCTGGGTGGCACCGCTGCGCATGCCCTGGACCATTTGCTCGATTTCCTGGGTCGATTGCTGCGTGCGATAAGCCAGCGCCCGCACCTCATCGGCCACCACTGCAAACCCACGCCCGCTCTCACCCGCCCGGGCCGCTTCGATGGCCGCGTTGAGGGCCAGCAGGTTGGTCTGCTCGGCGATGGCGCGGATCACGTCCAGCACCTTGCCGATATCCTGCGATTGGTTGGCCAGGGATTGCACCAGGCCGCCAGTCACTTGCACGTCGCTGGCGAGGGCGCCGATGGCGTCGACCGTGTCGCTGACCCGCTGTTGCCCAAGGGACGCCGACTCACTGGACTGACGCGTTGCATCGGAGGTGGAAACCGCATTGCGCGCGACTTCTTCCACGGCGGTGGTCATCTCGGTGACGGCCGTGGCGGCCTGTTCAATTTCGTTATTCTGCTGTTGCAGGCTGTGGGTACTGTCGAGGGTGACGGCGTTCAGCTCATCGGCGGCGGTCGCCAACTGTGCAGCCGAGCCGCTGATGCCCTGCAGGGTTTCACGCAAGTTCTGCTGCATGGTCGCCAGCGCCTTGAGCAAGCGGCTCACTTCGTCGCTGCCGTGGGTCTCGATTGGCCGGGTCAGGTCACCCCGGGCGACGTTCTCCGCAGCATTGAGCGCCTCACCCAAGGGTTTGACGATACTGCGCGTGAGCAGCATGGCCAGGGCCACCGTGGCCAGGGCGGCGAGCACAACGAACAGGCTGACGATCATCCGGGAATTGGCGTAGTGCTCCTGGGACTTCTGACTCTCGATGGACACTTGCTTGGAGAACAGCTCCGCCAGGTCGTTGAGCTGTTTGCCGGAACCGTCCACCACGGTCTTCATGTCCACCAGCAGCAGCTTGATCAGCTCGTCCCGACGCCCTTGCTCTGCCAGGGTGAAGGATTGGGCAATACCGGTACGATAAGCGGCGAAGGTTTGCTTGAACTGGTCATAAAGCGCCTTGCCTTCAGGCGTCACGACGAGCTTTTCGTAGGCCGCGATTTTTTCGCCCAGCTCCTTGTCGCGCGTATCCATCTGCCCGCGATACACCGCAATATTCTTCGGGTCCTGGTCCAGGGCCATGCGCAGGGAAATGGTGCGGATCCGCAGCATCCACTCGCGGATCTCATCACCGCCGCGAATGCTCGGCAGCCACTGGGTTTCCACCGCAACTTCACTGTCACGAATACTCGACATCTGTCCCAGCGCGAACACCCCAAGCAGCGCCACCAGCACGGCGATCAAGGCAAAACCCAACGCGGCACGAGGGGCGATATTCAGCTGACGAAGAACCATAGGAATGCCTTTTTTATTGTTGGCCTGAAGTGGGGCCAGGCCCCTGTCAGCGGGTTATCGGCACGTTGTACGATGTCTTAAGTCCAATCCACTTTATCGCACGCAAAAAAAAAAAAATCCCCGTATCTTTCGATACGAGGATTTTCAATATGGTCGGGGTAAGGGGATTCGAACTCCTGACATCCTGCTCCCAAAGCAGGCGCGCTACCGGACTGCGCTATACCCCGGTAAAAAAAAGGCGACCTTCGCAAGTCGCCTTCTCGATCAGCGCTTTTGGCCTCTGATCTTAAGATTCGATTCCAGCGAACTGGTTTCAAAAATGGTGGGTCGTGTGGGATTCGAACCTACGACCAATTGGTTAAAAGCCAACTGCTCTACCAACTGAGCTAACGACCCAAAAATGGTCGGGGTAAGGGGATTCGAACTCCTGACATCCTGCTCCCAAAGCAGGCGCGCTACCGGACTGCGCTATACCCCGATTGAAATGGCTCCGTGACCAGGACTCGAACCTGGGACCCAATGATTAACAGTCATTTGCTCTACCGACTGAGCTATCACGGAACTGATATTTCAAGTTACAACGTTGAAGCTAGCTTCAACCTCTTCTACCCTTACGCATCGCTGCGTTCGTGTGTCTGAGGCGCGCTATTCTACAATCTTCAAAACCTCTGTCAACCCCTTAAATTGCTTTCAAGACAATGATTTGCAACTTATTTTGGATTCCTTCTCAGCGAGAAGTAACCCTTGGGGTGACTGACTGCGGGGCGCACTTTACAAGCCTTTTCCTTTGAGTTCAACGGCCTGATGAAAAAAATGGCGCTTGGAAGCGAGCCCTCCCATAAAGCAGGAAAAGAACACCGGCCGTGGCGAGGGAGCTTGCTCGCGCTGGAGCGCGAAGCACTCCTCGCTTTTTGAGGGGCCGCTACGCGACCCAACGGGAGCAAGCTCCCTCGCCACAAAAGCCCAGACAATCGCCTCAGTTGAAGACGATTTCGTCGTTCTCCACTGTACCGGTCACCGTTTCACCCGGCATGAAGCGACCCGACAGGATCAACTGCGCCAGCGGGTTTTCGATCCAGCGCTGGATCGCCCGCTTCAGCGGCCGTGCGCCATAGACCGGGTCGTAACCCACCGCAATCAGCTTGTCCAACGCCTCGTCGCTCAACTGCAGTTTCAGCTCACGCTCGGTGAGGCGACTGCGCAGGCGACCCAACTGGATCTCGGTAATGCCGGCAATCTGATCACGGGCCAATGGCTCGAAGATCACCACCTCGTCGACGCGGTTGATGAACTCCGGCCGGAAGTGCGTAGAGATCGCGTCCATCACCGCCGCGCGCTGCGCCTCGCGGTCGCCCACCAGTTCCTGGATCTGCGTCGAGCCCAGGTTGGAGGTCATCACGATCACCGTGTTGCGGAAGTCCACCGTGCGCCCGTGGCTGTCGGTCAGGCGGCCATCCTCCAGCACCTGCAGCAAAATGTTGAACACATCCGGATGGGCCTTCTCGACCTCATCGAGCAGGATCACCGAGTACGGCTTGCGCCGCACAGCCTCAGTCAGGTAACCGCCCTCTTCATAGCCGACATAGCCCGGTGGCGCACCGATCAGCCGCGCCACGGAGTGCTTCTCCATGAACTCGGACATGTCGATGCGCACCATGGCCTCTTCGGTGTCGAAGAGGAACTCGGCCAGCGCCTTGCACAGTTCGGTTTTACCGACCCCCGTCGGGCCGAGGAACATGAACGAGCCGCTCGGACGGTTAGGGTCCGACAGCCCGGCACGGGAGCGGCGTACGGCATTGGACACTGCCACGACTGCCTCTTCCTGGCCGATCACACGCTGGTGCAGCAGGCTTTCCATCTTCAGCAGCTTGTCGCGCTCGCCTTCGAGCATTTTCGACACCGGAATGCCGGTCCATTTGGAGACCACTTCGGCAATCTCTTCCTCGGTGACCTTGCTGCGCAGCAACTGGTTTTCGCTCTTGCCATGCTGGTCGACCATTTGCAGGCTGCGCTCCAGGTCCGGGATCACCCCGTACTGCAGCTCGGCCATGCGGTTGAGGTCGCCTTTACGACGGGCCGCTTCCAGCTCCTGGCGAGACTGTTCGATCTTCTGCTGGATCTGCGCCGAGCCCTGGACTTCGGCTTTCTCCGAGTTCCAGATTTCCTCGAGGTCGGAATACTCACGCTCGTGACGAACGATCTCTTCCTGCAACCTTTCCAGACGCTTCTTCGCCGCTTCGTCGCTTTCTTTCTTCAGGGCCTGGGATTCGACCTTGAGCTGAATCAGGCGGCGCTCCAACCGATCCAGCACTTCGGGCTTGGAGTCGATTTCCATGCGGATGCGGCTGGCGGCCTCGTCGATCAGGTCGATGGCCTTGTCCGGCAACTGGCGGTCGGTGATGTAGCGGTGGCTGAGCTTGGCCGCCGCGATAATCGCGCCATCGGTGATCGCCACCTTGTGGTGAACTTCGTAGCGTTCTTTGAGGCCGCGCAGGATGGCGATGGTGTCTTCCTCGCTCGGCTCCTCCACCAGCACTTTCTGGAAGCGCCGCTCCAGGGCTGCGTCCTTTTCTATATATTGGCGGTACTCGTTGAGCGTGGTCGCGCCGACGCAGTGCAACTCGCCACGGGCCAACGCAGGCTTGAGCATGTTGCCGGCGTCCATCGAGCCTTCGCCTTTACCCGCACCGACCATGGTGTGCAGTTCGTCGATGAACAGGATGATCTGCCCTTCCTGCTTGGACAGTTCATTGAGCAAAGCCTTGAGCCGTTCTTCGAACTCGCCACGGTACTTGGCACCGGCGATCAAAGCCCCCATGTCCAGGGACAACAGGCGCTTGCCCTTGAGGCCGTCCGGCACTTCGCCGTTGATGATGCGCTGGGCCAGGCCCTCGGCGATGGCGGTTTTACCCACGCCTGGCTCACCGATCAGCACTGGGTTGTTCTTGGTGCGGCGTTGCAGCACCTGGATCGTGCGGCGGATTTCATCGTCGCGACCGATCACCGGGTCGAGCTTGCCTTCCTCGGCGCGCTTGGTCAGGTCGACGGTGTATTTGTCCAGCGCCTGGCGCGACTCCTCGTGGTTGGCATCGTTGACCGCCTCGCCGCCACGCAGGTTGTTGATGGCATTTTCCAGGGCTTTCTTGCTCACCCCTTGGCCGAGCAGCAACTTGCCGAGCTTGCTGTTCTCGTCCATGGCGGCGAGCAGCACCAGCTCGCTGGAAATGAACTGGTCGCCCTTCTGCTGGGCCAGGCGATCGGCCTGGTTGAGCAGCCGCGCCAGGTCCTGGGACATGTTCACGTCACCGGTGGGATTCTGGATCTTGGGTAACTGGTCGAGTTCCTTGGCCAGTTCTTTGCGCAGACTGTTGACGTCAAAGCCAACCTGCATCAGCAGGGGCTTGATGGAGCCGCCCTGCTGTTCGAGCATGGCCTGCATCAAATGCGCCGGTTCGATACCGGGATGGTCCAGGCCGACGGCCAGGGACTGGGCATCGGACAGGGCCAACTGTAATTTGCTGGTTAAACGATCAATACGCATGGGTCACCTTCCTAATGAGCAGGCCGGACCTTGGAAACATCCTGAATGAAGAAACCTGCCAGATACCGTTATAGATGTGGTCGATTCTGGAAGATTCAAGCCGGGCGCCCTTGATACAGATCAGAGAAGTCTAGCGTTCGATCCAGATCAGCGAAGCGAAGCGACCGGTGCGCGGGTTGCGGCGGTAGGAAAAGAAACGAGGGTCGGTCACGGTGCAGAGACCGCCACCGTAGACGGCCGTGACACCACGTGCGGCCAGGCGCAGCCGTGCCAACGCGTAGATATCGGCGAGGAACTTGCCGGCGTTTGGGCTCGCGGCAAAGGCTTGGGCTGCCTGGGGCAGTTGCGCGATGAAGGCTTCACGGACTTCCGGCCCGACTTCAAACGCTTGCGGGCCGATGGCCGGGCCGAGCCAGGCGAGGATTTCATCCGCGGGCACGGCAAGGCTGTCGAGGGTGACTTCCAGCACGCCGTTCGCCAGCCCGCGCCAGCCGGCATGGGCCGCCGCGACGCGGGTGCCGGCACGGTTGCAGAACAGCACAGGCAGGCAGTCCGCCGTCATCGCGGTGCAGGCGATACCGGGCGTGTCGGTCCAACTGGCATCGGCGGTCGCCACCTGGGCCGGATCAGCCTCGACCACGGCAATGCCGTGGACCTGCTGTAGCCAGGCCGGGGTGATAGCGAATTGATCGGTGAGGCGACGACGGTTTTCGGCCACGGCCGCAGGATCGTCGCCCACATGATCGCCCAGGTTGAGGCTGTCGAACGGCACCAGGCTGACGCCGCCCCCACGGGTGGTGACGCAGGCCTTGACCCGGGCCGGCGCGGGCCAGTCGGGTATCAGCCAGTCACTCATCCGATGAACGCCTCGCGGTCCTGCTTGAGCAATGTCAGCAGCCAGACGAAGTCATCCGGCAACGGCGACTCCCAGCTCATGCGCTTGCCGGTCGTCGGATGATCCAGCTCCAGGAAACGTGCATGCAACGCCTGGCGCGGGAAATTCTTCAGCGATTCGACCATGGTCTGGCTGGCAGCCGGCGGAATGCGGAAACGACCGCCATAGGCCGGGTCGCCCACCAACGGGAAGTTGATGTGGGCCATGTGCACACGGATCTGGTGGGTCCGGCCGGTTTCCAGCTTGACCCGCACATGGGTGTGGGAGCGGAAACGCTCGAGCACACGATAATGGCTGACCGCCTGCTTGCCGCCCTCCATCACCGCCATGCGTTGGCGCTGCTGGCCGTGACGACCGATAGGGGCGTTGATCTTGCCACCGGCGGTGACGACCCCGATCACGATGCATTCATAGATACGGCTGACGCTGCGGCTTTGCAGCTGCGTGACCAGCTGTGTCTGCGCCTGGATGGTCTTGGCTACCACCATCAGACCGGTGGTGTCCTTGTCCAGGCGATGGACGATGCCGGCACGCGGCACATTGATAATGTCCGGTACGTGGTGCAGCAAGGCATTGAGCAAGGTGCCATCAGCATGCCCAGCCGCCGGGTGCACCACCAGGCCCGCAGGCTTGTTGATCACCAGGATGTCTTCGTCTTCATAGACGATTTCCAGGGCGATGTCCTGGGCGACCCATTCTCCCTGGGCCTCCTGTTCGGCAGTCAGCTCGAGAATGGCACCGCCATGGACGATGTCGCGCGGGCGGATCACCGCCCCATCCACAGTCAGGCGGCCGTCCTTGATCCAGGCGGAAAGGCGCGAGCGAGAGTGCTCGGCAAAGAGTTGTGCGGCGACTTGATCGAGGCGTTGGCCGCCCAATTCGGACGGCACCTCTGCGCGAAGTTCTATTTTATCGGACATGCTCGGACTGGGCGTCGGCACAGCCTTTGGTTTCGGCTGCGCGCTTGTGGTTAAATACGGCGTCTTTTGCCCCGAGGCTTTCAACGGGGCGCTCATCATAACAGGACGGCCCCGCCCAAGACAGCGGCCGTCATAGGGACGCAAGCCGCCATGCAAGTGAAACACCTGCTGCTGATCGCCATCCTCGCATTGACTGCTGCTTGCTCGTCGAAGGAAGTCGTAGACGAAAACCTGAGCGAAGTCGAACTGTACCAACAGGCGCAGAACGACCTGGACAACAACAGCTATACCAGCGCCACTGCCAAGCTGAAGGCGCTGGAGTCGCGGTATCCGTTCGGTCGCTACGCCGATCAGGCCCAGCTGGAGCTGATCTACGCCAACTACAAGAACGCCGAGCCGGAAGCAGCCAAGTCCGCCGCCGAGCGTTTCATTCGCCTGCACCCGCAGCACCCGAATGTCGATTACGCCTATTACCTCAAGGGCCTGACCTCCTTCGACCAGGACGTCGGCCTGCTGGCGCGCTTCCTGCCGCTGGACATGACCAAGCGTGACCCGGGCGCTGCGCGCGACTCCTACAATGAGTTCGCCCAACTGACCAGCCGCTTCCCCAACAGCCGCTACTCGCCGGACGCCAAGCAGCGCATGATCTACCTGCGCAACCTGCTGGCCTCCTATGAAATCCACGTGGCCGACTACTACCTGACGCGTCAGGCCTACGTCGCCGCCGCCAACCGTGGCCGCTACGTAGTGGAAAACTTCCAGGAAACCCCTTCGGTGGGTGATGGCCTGGCCGTGATGACCGAAGCCTACCAGCGCCTGCACCTGGACGACCTGGCGGCCACCAGCCTGGAAACCCTCAAGCTGAACTACCCGGATCACCCATCCCTGGTCGATGGCCAGTTCACCCCGCGGGTCGACGAAGCGGACAACCGTTCGTGGCTGAGCAAGGCGACCCTGGGCCTGATCGAGTCCCGTCCTCCTCTGCCGCCAGGCGAGACACGCGCCAACCAGGACGTACAGCGCCAGTTCCAGGATGCCAAGGAAGCCATCCCGAACGAACTCAAGCCAAAGGATGAAAATGGCGACGTGATCGAGGAAGAAGAGCCTGAAAGCGAGTCCAGCGACCGCTCCTGGTTCAGCCACCTGACCTTTGGTCTGTTCGACTGAGACCCAAGGCATTCAAAAAAGGGAGACCCGACGGTCTCCCTTTTTTTGTGCCTGGGTTTATTGCGCTGTGCGCCGTTCCTGTCCTTGGCTAAACTGCCTGATCTCTAGCCAAAAAGCCGCCCATCATGCTTCGTTTACTGTTCTGGATCGCCCTGATTGCCGCCGCGGTATGGTTCTGGCGCAAGTTCAAGAGCACCTCATCCGCGCCGAACGCTCCCCGGGAGCAGGACGCACCGCCCATGGTTCGTTGCGCCCATTGCGGCGTCCACCTGCCCCGTGACCGGGCCCTGGCCCTCGAACAACAATGGTATTGCAGCCAGGCTCATCTCGAGCAAGGCCCGGGCACTCGTGATCGCTGAGGCCTCAAGCCCACGCGAAAAACAGGCGCAGCGCCTGCTGCGTCTCTATCACCTGTATCGCCTGAGCATCGGCATCACCCTGGTGCTGCTGATCTCCAGCAAGCTGGACAACCGCCTGCTGGAGTTCGCCAACGACGACCTGCTGCGCAACGGCAGTTGGTTGTACCTGGTGCTGAACATCCTGCTGGTGGTGTTCCTTGAGAACACTCGCCGCCCCGCCCGGCTGTTCGGCCTGGCCCTCACCGACGTTCTGCTGCTTTCGTGGCTGTTCTTCGCCGCGGGCGGTGTGCCCAGTGCCATCGGCAACCTGCTCATTGTCTCGGTAGCCATCGGCAATACGCTGTTGCGAAGCCGGGTCGGCCTGTTGATCGCCGCTGTCGCCACGATCGGTATCGTCGGGTCGACTTTTTTCCTCGGCCTGAGCGATTCGAACCGTCCCAGCAGTTATCTGCAAGCCGGCACCCTCGGGGCACTGTGTTTTGCCGCCGCCCTGCTGGTACAGGGCCTGACCCGGCGACTGGAAGCCAGTGAAACCCTGGCCGAGCAACGGGCCAGCGAGGTGATCGGCCTCGAAGCGCTCAATGCACTGATCCTGCAACGCATGCGCACCGGTATCCTGGTGCTCGACCGCGAGCGGCGCGTGCAATTGGCCAACGAAAGCGCCTTGAACCTGCTGGGCATACACGACCTGGTCGGCCAGCGAATCGATGACTATTGCACCGCCCTGGTCGAACGCCTGCAATTGTGGCTGAACAACCCCAGCCTGCGTCCCCCCAGCCTGACCGTGACCGGCACAGGCCTGACCCTGCAACCGAGCTTCATCGCCTTGGGGCATTACGATCAGCAGCAGTTGCTGGTATTCCTTGAGGACCTGGCCCAGGTTGCGCAGCAGGCCCAGCAACTGAAACTCGCGTCCCTCGGGCGCCTCACAGCTGGCATCGCCCATGAAATCCGCAATCCCTTGGGCGCCATCAGCCATGCAGCGCAATTACTGCGCGAATCCGAGGAACTGAACAACGCGGATCGGCGTCTGACGCAGATTATTCAAGATCACTCCCAACGAATGAACCGCGTCATTGAAAACGTCCTGCAGCTGTCTCGTCGCCAGCAAACCACCCCCCAACGCCTCGACCTGCGGACCTGGCTCGACCAGTTCGTCCGGCAGGCCCGCGAAAGCATGGCCGAGCACCAGCACTTGCACCTGAGCATCGACCCGGGTGACTACACCACGCTGATGGACCCCGACCAATTGACCCAGATACTCGACAACCTGCTGCGCAACGCCTGGCGCCACAGCGCCATGGTCCACGAACAGGCCGAGGCCTGGCTGAAACTGTTCATCGACCCCCACAGCCAGTTATCCACCCTGGACATCATCGACAACGGCCCTGGCGTGACGCCAGAGCAGCAGGCACATTTGTTCGAACCCTTCTTCACCACCAGCAGCCAGGGCACCGGCCTTGGGCTCTATCTGTCCCGTGAGCTGTGCGAAAGCAACCAGGCCCGCCTAGACTTCAAACCACGCCAAGGCGGCGGTTGCTTTCGCATCACCTTTGCTCACGGACGGAAACAGATTTGAATACACGCTCACGGCAACGAATCCTGATCGTCGATGACGAACCGGACATCCGCGAACTCCTGGACATCACCCTGGGCCGGATGAAACTCGACACCCGCAGCGCCAAGAACCTCGCCGAAGCCCAGAACCTGCTGGCCGGCGAGGCCTTCGACCTGTGCCTGACCGACATGCGCCTGCCCGACGGCACCGGCCTGGAACTGGTGCAACACATCCAGCAACGTTACCCCCAGCTCCCCGTGGCAATGATCACCGCCTACGGCAGCCTGGAAACCGCCATCGACGCCCTCAAGGCCGGCGCCTTCGACTTTCTGACCAAACCGGTAGACCTGGGTCGGCTGCGGGAGCTGGTCACCAGTGCCCTGCGCCTGCCGCCGGTCGCCACACCTGGCACCACCCTCGAGCGCAGCCTGCTGGGCGACTCGCCACCCATGCTCAGCGTGCGCAAGCAGATCGAAAAACTCGCCCGCAGCCAGGCACCGGTGTACATCAGCGGAGAATCGGGCTGCGGCAAGGAACTGGTCGCCCGGCTGATCCACGAACAAGGCCCCCGTGCCAACCTGCCCTTTGTACCGGTCAACTGTGGGGCAATTCCCACGGAACTGATGGAAAGTGAATTTTTCGGCCATCGAAAAGGCAGCTTCAGCGGCGCCATCGAGGACAAGCCAGGTTTGTTCCAGGCCGCCCATGGCGGGACCTTGTTCCTCGATGAAGTGGCCGACCTGCCCTTGGCGATGCAGGTCAAACTGTTGCGGGCGATCCAGGAAAAGGCCGTGCGCGCTGTTGGCGGCCAGCAGGAAGAAGTGGTGGACGTGCGCATCCTCTGCGCGACCCACAAGGATCTGGACGGCGAAGTGGCCGCCGGGCGCTTTCGCCAGGACCTGTACTATCGGCTGAACGTCATCGAACTGCGCGTCCCGCCATTGCGTGAACGCCGCGAAGACATCGAGCTGCTGGCCAATCACATGCTTGAGCGCCTGGCAGCCAACACAGGCAGTCCACCGGTCAAGTTGCATCCCCAGGCGCTGGACGCTCTCAGGAGTTACCGCTTCCCGGGCAACGTGCGTGAACTGGAGAACATGCTCGAACGGGCCTACACCCTTTGCGAACAGCAGCAGATCGAAGCGGATGACCTGCGTTTGGCCGAGGGCAATGGCAGCTCTGAGGCGGGCAACCCCGACTTGATGCAG
This sequence comes from Pseudomonas sp. NFACC16-2, assembly GCF_900119205.1. Classification (NCBI taxonomy): domain Bacteria; kingdom Pseudomonadati; phylum Pseudomonadota; class Gammaproteobacteria; order Pseudomonadales; family Pseudomonadaceae; genus Pseudomonas; species Pseudomonas sp. NFACC16-2. The sequence goes on from NZ_FPIX01000022.1 coordinate 61,340, forward strand.
GTCGATAACCTGGAAGACTACCTGGAAGACGTCGAACGCAAGCTGATCCTCCAGGCCCTGGAGGAAACCCGCTGGAACCGCACGGCGGCGGCGCAGCGGTTGAAGTTGTCGTTTCGGTCGATGCGGTATCGGTTGAAGAAATTGGGGTTGGATTGAGCATGTGGCCCGCTCAGCTCAACCAATGGCTGGGGCTGCACCGAATGGCTGGGTCTACACCGAACTGTGTGGCGAGGGGATTTATCCCCGCTGGGCTGCGCAGCAGCCCCGAACCTGGCACCTCGGTGTATCAGGTTGTTTGAGTAGCTGCTTTTTGGGGCTGCTTCGCAGCCCAACGGGGATAAATCCCCTCACCACAGGTGCTGTGTTCGCCTTGGCAGCTTTTCTAGCCCTCCGCCACCGGCACCTGCTCGTCCAGCACACGATTGGCTAGCAACTCGCTCAGTTCGATCAACTGCTGCACGCCCAATGCAACATGCCGTCGCGAGCCGTCGAGTTCGAAGGCCAGGTCGCTGATTGTTGCGCTGGCTGAGGCCAGGGTTTCGCTGAGGTTGGCGAGGAGGCATTCGGTGTCGATGCCTTCCACGACGGTGAATAGCTGGTTCGAGGGTGGTTTCTTTTTGGCTTCAGGCTTTGGGGCTAGGTAATAGTCGAGGGCGCGCTTGGCGGCTTCGTCGAGCTTTTTGGGGTTGAGGCTGGAATTGGGAGAAGCGTTATTGGTTTCTGAAGGTGATGGAGGTTTGTTACACATTGCGGTACTCCAAAGGGGGAATGGACTACCAAGTTTTCGGGCCGCGACGCCCGATCGCTGAATTGGCAGCGACGGGAGAAGGTTAGCTAGAGCCCTTCCCACTCGGCAACCGCCAGAGATCGTCGGAAAATTCATCTCGATTCAGAATTTTGTCCGACCTTTCTCACAAATCTGGTTTGGCTGTCAGGGCATCGGGAGTGTGTATATCCGTTTCTGCGGTAACGGCCACTTAGGGTTCCGCCCTGACGGCGGGTCACTTTCGAAAAGCGCGAAAGTAACCAAAGCGCTTCTGCCCCACCACTCGGCACCTCGCCTAGGCTCGGTGTGCCCTCACTCCGGCATTGCTCCGTGGGCCGCCGCGAAGGGCCATCCATGGCCCAGCGCGGCTATCCCGGCATCCATGCCAGGATGCCCACTGCGCAATGCCTGCGTTCGGGCATGCCGAGCCCTAGCGAGGCACCGAGTGGTGGGGCTAAAGCGTTTTGCTTACTTTTGCGCTTTTCAAAAGTGAGACGCCGTAAGGGCGGAACCCTAAGTGGCCGTTACCGCAGGAATGGATATGTACTCGGCCAACAAAATCCCCAAGCCAAAGCCGAACCTTACAACCGCCCCGCCGGCGCATAAGGCGCAGGATCAATCACCGCCTCCCGCCCCAACATCAGGTCCGTAAACAACCGACACGAAGCCGGCGCCAACACCAACCCATTGCGATAATGCCCACAATTCAACCACAGCCCCGCAACCCCCGGCACTTCGCCGATATAGGGAATGCCCTCTGGCGACCCCGGCCGCAGCCCAGCCCAATGCCCAACCACCTCAGCCCCCGCCAGCGCCGGAATCAACTGCTGCGCCGAAGCCTTCAGGCTGTCCAGGGCAGCATCGGTCGGCGTCTTGTCGAAGCCCTCACGCTCCAGCGTACTGCCGACCAGGATATGCCCATCGCGACGCGGGATGGCATAACGCCCCTTGGCCAACACCATGCTCGACAGAAAATCCGACGCACACTTGTACAAAATCATCTGGCCCTTGACCGGCTCGACCGGCAACTTCAGCCCCAGCGTCTTGAGCAACTCACCGCTCCAAGCACCTGCGGCCAGCACCACCTGGTCGCCACGTATCGGGCCCGCCGAACTGTCCACCCCGATCACAGTCGCCCCCTCGCGAATGAACCCACTGACTTCACAGTGCTCATGAACCGTGACGTTGGGCAGCGCCAGCAAGGCCGCCTTGAGGGATTTCACCAAACGAGGATTACGCACGTTGGCCACATCGGCCATGTAGATCGCCCGGGAAAAACCAGGACCCAGTACCGGTACAGCATCATGAACAGCAGAGATATCCACAGCTCGCAGCGGGCGCCCTTCCCGCTCAGCCCAGGCCAGTGCCTCATCCTGATCGTCCAGGTCCAGCCAATACAGGCCAGTGACATGCACTTGCGGATCAATCCCGGTCGCCGCGAATAAACGCTCGCCTAGCTGTGGATAAAAATCCTGCGACCAATGGGCCAGCGCGGTGACCGCTGGGCTATAGCGCCACGGGTACAACGGCGACACGATACCGCCGCCGGCCCAGGACGACTCCTGGCCGAGACTGGAACGGTCCAGCAACACCACACGCTGCCCTTCGGACGCCAGATTGAACGCCGTCAGCAGGCCAATGACTCCGCCGCCGACAATCACCACTTGCTGTTGCCTGGTCATGTTTTGATTCGACTCATAAGACAGAGGGCGCAAGCGTGCACCCGAATAAAAAACTCAGCGGCCCCAGCAATCCTTGGCGGTCAGCCCTGCAGCCTGGTTGACCATGTCTCGCGTGCCTGTGTTGTTGATCCTGAAATCACCGCATTTGTCCGTGGCCATGGACGAACCGCTCTTGCGCACGGCGGTCAGGGTGAAGCTCTGGTCCGTCAATGCCTGGGTAATGGTATAGAAATCATTGCCGCTACTCAGGCCGGTCGCATTGGTGTAGACGTTATTCTTCGAGTAGTAGCGCTCGAGAATCTGCGCCTGCTGCGCCAACAACCCAGCAATTTCGGTACGTCGGCCCTTCTTCATGTATTCGGTCAGGCTCGGATAGCCGACGGTGATCACGATACCGATGATCGCAATCACGATCATGATTTCGATCAAGGTGAAACCTCGGTTGGATCTGCGCATGCCTTGCCTCTTCATTGTATTTGTCGCCACATGATGCGGCGGCTGCCGCCCACGGATTTTTCCAGCAGTTCGGTGATGTTGCCGCTGGAGTCGTTGACGATCATGTTGGTGGCCCCGCTGGCGCTGACGACGGCGCTCAAGGTCGGGATTCCACCCGTGAAGACCACCCCGCTGGAAATCGTGTCGGAGCTGTTGATCGTGCCATCGCCGTTGGTATCGAGCACCGCATAGTTGAGCATCTTACCGTTGAACGCATCCAATTCGATCAGTTTGCCGGTACCGAAGCTGGCACAAGGATCGGTAGTGTCCACGGCGGCCGTGGTAAAGACCACGCGCCCGCTCACCAGATTGGCCGAGTTGATCACCCGCTCCCCGGTCAGCGCATTGTTGTACACCAACGGCAGGTACCAACCCTTTTTCGTCGGGTAAGCCACGTCGGTCTGGCTGGTCGTCACGAACTGCCCCGTGCCGCCCGAGAACACCCCCGTGATCGACTGGGCTTGCAGGTTCGACACGGTGATTTGCCCGGCACCGCCGGTGGCGTCCCATATCGAATAGAACCCTTGCAGGTCCTTGTTGAGTTTATCCGCCGTTTCGTTGAACTTGCCGGTCCCGAAAAACACCTGGGTACCGCCCTGCGGGTTGTCCGCCAGCAGCGGTTGAACGGTGATCGGCTGAGTCGCCCCACCGGAGGTGGTGAACAACGGCTGGCCGGCAAACGCCACCCCCCAAGCAGTCGGGGAAGTACCACTGAGGTCGAACTTCCACAGCCGCCCTCTCAAGTCACCACCGTACGCAGCCTGCACCACATTCTGGGAGTTGACCCGCAGCTTGACCGACGACAAGCCATTACCGGTCTCGCTGCTGTTGATGACGATTTTCCTGATCAACGAGCCGTCGCGGATATCCACCACGTACAGCGCCGCGACACCGCTATTGCTGCCGTAGCCGTTGGAGATGAACGCCGCCCAGCGCCCATCCGCCAGGCGGGCGACTTCGGGGCGGGCGTAGGCGTAGCCCAGGTCATTGAAAGCGTTGGCCGTGTTGGCAACGGCCGGTGCGCTGATTTCCCACAGCGCCCGATACGCATTGCCCGCCGCCGCGTCGAACAACTGGACCGCGAAGAACGTCTTGCCTCCGGCCCCGGTGCCACCCAGGGCCACCGTCTTCCAGGCGCTTCCCGATTGCGTATCGAATACGCCGATCTGGCCATCCACTAGGAACTTGTGGCTCACGCCATTGACGTAGTTGATGTCGGCAATGTTCTCCAGCTGTGGCAGCACGCTCGATGGCATATAGGCGTAACGCCGCGTACCGTTGGCGCTGTTGATGACACTGAAAAAACCGTCGTTGGCGTTCACCACCAGGTTGGCGCTCATGTTCGTCGCCTTGGTCGTCAGATACGTGCTGTAGCTGGTGTCGTTGAGCAAATCCGCGGCGGTCTGTTCATTGGGTGATGCCAGCACCAACGGCGAGTTGATGATGTCCCCCAGCAACACATTGCGCACCTTCAAGCCGGTTTTATTGACGCCCTTGCTCCACTCCACCAGATCGTTGCCGGTGATTCCCGTAGGCAGGTTCTGGCTGAGGCTGGTTTGTTGGGCCGGTGAGAAGTTGGTGTAGGCCAGGGTGACCGGCACGTTGGTCGCGGTATTCCACGACTGATAAATCGGCGCCGTGGCGCCGGGCACGATGGCCGTGTCGGTGGTCCATTGCACCGCGGCCCTGTTGACCGTGCCTGCCGAAGTGAAGCCGAACGCGCGGATGGTGCCGCGCCAGTCCTTGGGGTCATACGTGGTCTGGTAGTAACTGGAGGTGCTGGACAACGTGGCGGCATTGGTCGTGCCAGCGCCCCCGGACCCGGCCTTGGAGGTGATGTCGCTCAGGGCTGAGGCCAACGCCGAGTTGAGGCCTTCGCTGTCGGTCGCCTGGTAATACTTGCCTGCGCCATAGCGGGCGGCGTCGGACAGCATTTGATTGGTGGCGGTAAAGCCCACGGTGTAGGTGTTCAGGTACTGCCGGGTGAAATCCGTGGCGTTCCAGCTCTGGCCGGTGGCATCGGTGCCAGTGGAGCGCATGTCGATGTCGAAGGCGAACTTGGCGATGTCGTCCAGGTACAGCGTATCGCCCTCGCCGTCCCCAGTGGGATTGTCACCATCGTTGGTGCTGATGCCATCCCAGTTCGGCAGCCGCGAACCACCCAGTGGGTCGTTGGTGGGGAATGTCCGGTCATAGGTGGGCAACCCGTCGGTGATCACGACGCCGAAGTTCTTCTGGCATCGATACTGGATCGGGCTGGTGTAGGTGGTCGGTGTGCTGTTGTAGTACGGCGCCATGCCCCTGAAGTAACGGGTGACTTCGTAATAGCTTTCGGCCAACGGCGTATTCGCGACGGCGCCCAGGGCGTTGATGGCGCTGATCAGGGCAGTGTAGTTGCTGTTGGCCTGGGTCTGGGTCACGCTGCCGCTGACCGGTGACAGGTCGCTGACGGCGCGGGCGATGTAGCCACCCGGACCGGAATTGCTGCTGTTGGGCGGGTTGAACGTGGCGAGGCCAATGCGCAAGGCGCGATTGCTGGTGACCAGGTCGTTGGACACATCCCGGGCGACGTTGATTCGATAGTCGTTGGGAATCGTGCCCGTGGTGAAGTCGCGGTTCGAGCCGTTGGCCAGGGTCAGCAGATAGGCCAGGTATTTTGTGGTGTAGCGAGTGTTGCCGCCGCCCACCGGGTCCGGCAGGCGCAGGCAGACCCGGCCAAGGTTACCCCGGTAGAAACCATACCAGCCGCTCGTGCAACCGCCACGGAGCAGGCTGACCAGCAAGACGTTCCCATCGTCGGGATCCAGCAGCACGCCCCCGTTACAGTTGGAGCTGGAGTTACAGTAGCTAACCGCTGGACGCGACACGGTCGGATCGAACCCCGCCGCCCAGATAATGTTGTTCATGCTCCCCGAATCATCGATCAGCAGCATCACGTTCGGCGTAACCGCAGCCGCACTCAACAGCGGCGAATCCGAGGGCGTGAACGCATAGGCCGGGGCCGCCAGGTAAAGGCTGAGCAACGCGCCCCACAGCGCCTGCCTCCAATTGCGGCGCACCTTAGTACTTCGCATAAATGCTCTCCACCACGCTGCGCTGGTTATTGCCCACCACCGCCACCGCCGTGATCCGGTACAACGTCGCCGAGGTATTGACCGGCACGTTGACCGCAGCAAGCGTAGTACCGATGTTCTGCACGCCATAAAACCCGCCGGCAGCGGCAACCCAGAGCACTCCCGACGACGAATTGCGCCCCGCCGCCGTGATGGTCGCCGACTCGGCCGGCGGCGCGCATTGAGTCGCGGTGGTACAGACCGCCAGTGAATAGGTCTCGACCTGCACCGCACTCTCACCCATCCTCAACGCAGCCTCGGCGATCTGGAAGGACTGGTTGCGTTGCATGACGCTGCTGGTCATCTTTTCCTGGAGCGTGGCGCTCTGCATCGACGACAGGCCGATCAGCGTCAGCAGCAACAGGAACACCAGGCTGACCAGCAGTGCCATGCCATGCTGGCGATGCTTGAGATCCATCGAACTCATCGATCGCCCCCTCATAGAAGCCGGTTGCGCAAGGCGGCAACTACATTGAAGGTCTGCTCGCGTACCGTGTTCCTTGGATCAAAGAGCGTCAGGCTCAGGCGCACGCTGCGGATCAGTGCCGGGTCTGCCGGGTTGCCGGTGTAGCTTGACGCGGCGATGTCCGTGGCGCTGGCGGCCACGCCAAACGTCACGTCGAATGCCCGAACGTTGTCCACCAGCACCGACAGGGTCGGCGGATTGGCGGTGCCGCTGCCCAACAGCAATTGGTTGTTGTTGAAGCTGTAGACCAGCCGACGGATCGGGAAGGCCAACTGCCCCGTCGCCGGCACCCGCGCGTTCGAGTAGGCCGTCGCCGAGGTACGGCAATCGGAGACGACGGTCCAGGTCGGCGCGCTACCGCCATTCCCAATGTCCGCGGTGACCAGGGTCAACCTCCGGTTGGCGTTATCCCAACGGATTGGAGTGGTCTGGCTGGCAGCGAAACTGTTATCCGTTGAGGCATCGATGATGGTCCCCACGCAACCGAACATGCCCACCATGCGAATTTCCTGGACCATTTTGCTCAAGGCAAACCGCGCATCCTCCTGAATCACCGCGGCGGCATTCTGGCTGACGTAGGTATTTTTGGCGGCAATGAAAATCTGCACGACGCCCAGCACGACGATCAGGCTGAGCACCAGCGCGATCATCAACTCAATCAGGCCGAATCCCCGGCAATGCCGGTTCATGGCGGCGTCCCCACCGGATCGACGGCGACACGGCTGGTCAGCACAAAGCTGCGTCGCGCCTCGGCCGCGTCGGTGGTGTTGGCGGCCCGGGCGTCGTCCCAGGAAATGGTGATGGTGTAGACCCGCTGGTTCAGCGCAATGGTGCCCGTGGCTGTGGCGCCGCCGAAGGCAACGATGTTGGTCTTGAAATCGTAGAGGTCCTGGTCCCGGGCCACGTTGAGGTTCGGCGAGCTGGGCGGTGTGATGGTGTAGTCGGCGCCGGAGTTGGCGCGAATGCGGTCCAGCAGGTCGTAGGCAATGAAACTGGCCTGGCTGGTCATGCGCGAACTGTCGGTGTACTTGAGCGCATTGAGCTGGATCATCGCCGCCCCCAGCAAACCCACACCGAGGATCAGCACCGCCACCAGCACTTCGATCAGCGTCATGCCTGCCTGCGCCCTGTTACTGCAACCCTTCATCCGCAACTTCCACCCAATACGATTCGTCCATTGAGGCAAACATTCAGCGTCCGGCTCTGCGCCCCCCTTACATAATTGAAACTCACCGGTGTGGCCGGGGCCGACAACCCACCGAGGTTGTTGAAATCAATATTGCTCACCTCTGAGGTTAGCGTCAGAGTCGCGCCGCTGCTCATCGCTGGAACAACCCGCAATACAGTGGGCGACGAGCCAGTACTGTCGTACACCGTGAGTTCGCTGCTCCAGGCCGCGCCGTCGACCGTGGGGCGAATTCGAGTGGTGGTACCTCGATCGATCGCCTCCATCCGGGCGAAGTTCAATGCCCGGCGCAGATCGCCGATCTCGGTGTCAGCCTTGGTGCTCTGCATCGACCCGGTAAACGCCGGTACCGCCATGGTGATCAGGATCAGCAGCACGCCCAAGGCCACCAGCACCTCGATCAGCGTGAAACCTTTTGTACGAAGATCCATCGATGCCCTCCGTTGCCGTCGGCTATACCTGCTTGTACACGCTAGAACAAACCACTGCCGTGTGCCCAATACTGCCCTCTGTGGTGAGGGGATTTATCCCCGCTGGGCTGCGCAGCAGCCCCAATGAAGCTGATTACGATCCAACCTGACACCGTGCGGAGGTTGGTCTGGGGCCGCTGCGCAGCCCAACGGGGATAAATCCCCTCGCCACAATGGGCTATAAAACCTGAATCCGCTTCACATTCTCCAGGGAGGAGATGTCATGCACCAACAGGGCTTCAGCCTCATCGAACTGCTCATGGGACTGGCGATTGCGGCAATTGTTCTGCCGTGGGCCAGCGCAAGCTATACCGCGCTGGTCGAAGCCACCGAGCGCAAAGACGCCGCGCAGTTGCTGGCCAGTGGTTTGCGCATTGCCCGCAGCGAAGCCATCACGCGCAGCCGGACCGTCGTGATCAGGGGGATAGACAACGATTGGGGCCGAGGTTGGCGCATCACCCTGGACGATAAGGAGAAGACCTTGCTGATGGAGCGCAGCGGTCGCGCGCGAGTGATAGGCAACCGGCCGGTGAAGCGTTCGGTGAGGTTCGGCAGCCAAGGGCAAGCGTTACTGCCCAGCGACGCATTCCAGGCCGGCACACTGCATGTCTGCGCCAAACGCGAGCCGGTCAGTCACCATCAGGTGGTGCTGGCGCGTAGCGGACGCATCAGCCTGCGCAGCGAGAAAGCCGAGCAGGCATTGTGCGGAAAAGGCTTAAAGCAGGGAGCGAACGCGTAGTTCCTTGGGCATGGAGAAAGTGATGTTCTCCTCGCGACCGGCCAACTCATCGGCCCCGGTAGCACCCCAGGCCTGCAATTGCTGGATCACACCGCGCACCAATACTTCCGGCGCGGAAGCGCCAGCGGTGATGCCGATGCGCTCGACCCCATCGAACCAACTGCGCTGCATGTCCTCGGCACCGTCGATCAGGTAGGCCGGGGTGTTCATGCGTTCGGCCAGTTCACGCAAGCGGTTGGAGTTGGAGCTGTTCGGGCTGCCGACCACCAGCACCACGTCGCACTCGTTCGCCAGTTGCTTGACGGCATCCTGACGGTTCTGAGTGGCGTAGCAGATGTCGTCCTTGCGCGGACCACCAATGGCCGGAAAGCGCGAGCGCAGGGCATCGATCACACGGCTGGTATCGTCCATGGACAAAGTGGTCTGGGTGACAAAAGCCAGGCTCTCAGGGTTGCGAACCTGCAGGGCCGCAACGTCCTCCTCGTCTTCGACCAGGTAGATCGCACCGCCGTTGCTGGCATCGTATTGGCCCATGGTGCCTTCGACTTCCGGATGGCCTTCATGACCGATCAGGATGCATTCACGACCATCACGGCTGTAGCGCGCCACTTCGATGTGCACCTTGGTCACCAATGGGCACGTCGCGTCGAAGACCTTCAGGCCACGGCCGGCGGCTTCGGTGCGTACTGCTTGGGAAACCCCGTGGGCGCTGAAGATCACGATGACGTCGTCGGGCACCTGGTCCAGTTCCTCGACGAAAATCGCCCCACGGCTGCGCAGGTCTTCGACGACGAATTTGTTGTGGACCACTTCGTGGCGCACGTAGATCGGCGGTCCGAAGACTTCCAGGGCGCGATTGACGATTTCGATCGCCCGGTCCACACCGGCGCAGAAGCCACGGGGGTTGGCGAGTTTGATTTGCATGCTGTGCCTCGTGTCTTGCGCGCAAGAAATTGAATCAGTGCAATCCAGTGTGGGAACGAGCTCGCTCCCACACTGGATCGGGTGGCAGCAGAAGCCGCCCGTCAAATGTTAAACCGCCTTGACCTCAAGGATTTCCACTTCGAAGTTCAAGGTCTTGCCGGCCAATGGATGGTTGAAATCCACGGTCACCTGGGCGTCATCGAACGCCTTCACCACACCTGGCAGCTCGGTATTGGCCGCGTCGTTGAAGATCACCAGCAAGCCCTGGGACAGTTCCATGTCCTGGAACTGGGAGCGTGGCATGGTCTGCACGTTTTGCGGGTTGGGCTGACCAAAGGCGTTTTCTGGCGGTACGACCACGGTGCGCTTGTCGCCGGCCTTGAAGCCGAAGATCGCTGCTTCGAAGCCTGGCAGCAGGTTGCCATCACCGACCTTGAACACCGCCGGCGCCTTGTCGAAGGTGCTGTCGACGGTGTCACCGTTTTCCAGGTACAGGGCGAAGTGAAGCTTCACTTCAGTGTTTTGAGCGATACGCTGCTCAGTCATGGACGGCTTCTCCGGTTTTCTTGCTCTTGAACATGTCCAGGGCGAGCATCACCGCGCCCACGCTGATGGCACTGTCGGCAAAGTTGAACGCCGGGAAATACCAGCGGTTCTGCCAATGCACCAGGATGAAATCGATCACATGGCCCAGAGCAATCCGGTCGTAAAGATTGCCCAGTGCGCCACCGAGCACCAACGCCAGTGCCACGGCCAGCCAGGTCTCGTCGCGGCCCAGGCGTTTGAGCCAGACCACGAGCACAGCGCTGACCACGACAGCGATCAGGGCGAACAGCCAGCGCTGCCAGCCCGAGCTGTCGGCCAGGAAGCTGAACGCTGCGCCAGTGTTGTAGGCCAGGGTCCAGCTGAAGTAGTCAGGGATGACCACGATCTGCTGGTACAGGGTCAACGAGCTTTCGAAGTAGAACTTGCTGGCCTGGTCGATGACCAGTACCAGCACGCTCAACCACAGCCAGCCCAGCCGTCCGAAACGGCCCGCCGTGTTAGGCATAATGACGAACCTCACCGCTGCCGCTGATGTTGTCGACACAACGACCGCAGATCTCTGGATGCTCCGGGTTCACGCCGACGTCTTCGCGGCAGTGCCAGCAACGGGCGCACTTGGTGTGGTTCGACTTGACGATCTTGAGCTTCAAACCGCTGACCTCAGTGGTCACCGCATCGGCCGGCGCCTGCACGAAAGGCGCGACGCTAGCGGTAGAGGTGATCAGCACGAAGCGCAGTTCGTTGCCCAGTTTGGCCAGGTCGACGTCCAGGGCTTCTTCGGCGTAGAGGGTCACCTCGGCTTGCAGGTTGCCACCGACGGCCTTGGCCGCGCGCTGGATCTCCATTTCCTTGTTGACCGCTGCCTTGACCGCCATGATCCGGTCCCAGTAGGCGCGGTCCAGCTCGAAGCCTTGGGGCAACTCGGTGAGGCCTTCATACCAGGTGTTGAGCATCACCGATTCGTTACGCTCGCCCGGCAGGTATTGCCACAGCTCGTCGGCGGTGAATGCCAGGATCGGTGCGATCCAGCGCACCAGGGCCTCGCTGATGTGGAACAGCGCGGTCTGGCACGAACGGCGCGCCTTGCTGTTGGCGCCGGTGGTGTACTGGCGGTCCTTGATGATGTCGAGGTAGAAACCACCGAGTTCCTGCACGCAGAAGTTGTGGATCTTGGAGTAGACGTTCCAGAAGCGGTATTCGCCGTAGTGCTCCTGCAATTCGCGCTGCAGCAACAGGGTACGGTCCACGGCCCAACGGTCCAGCGCGAGCATTTCTTCGGCCGGCAGCAGGTCGGTGGCCGGGTTGAAACCGGTCAGGTTGGAAAGCAGGAAGCGCGCGGTGTTACGGATCCGCCGGTAGGCGTCCGCGCTGCGCTGCAGGATCTGCTCGGAAACGGCCATCTCGCCGGAATAGTCGGTGGACGCCACCCACAGGCGCATGATGTCGGCGCCCAGGGTGTCGTTGACCTTCTGCGGCGCGATCACGTTGCCCAGGGACTTGGACATCTTGCGGCCAGACTCGTCGACGGTGAAGCCGTGGGTCAGCAGTTCGCGATACGGCGCGTGGTTGTCGATGGCGCAACCGGTCAGCAACGAGGAGTGGAACCAGCCACGGTGCTGGTCCGAACCTTCCAGGTACAGGTCGGCACGCGGGCCGGTCTCGTGGCCCATCGGGTGCGAACCGCGCAGCACGTGCCAATGGGTGGTGCCGGAGTCGAACCAGACGTCCAGGGTGTCGCTGATCTTGTCGTACAGCGGCGCTTCGTCACCCAGCAGCTCGGCGGCATCCATCTTGAACCAGGCCTCGATGCCTTCGACTTCGACGCGCTTGGCCACGGCTTCCATCAGTTCAACGGTGCGCGGGTGCAGCTCACCGCTTTCCTTGTTCAGGAAGAACGGGATCGGCACGCCCCAGTTGCGTTGGCGGGAGATGCACCAGTCTGGACGGTTGGCGATCATCGAGTGCAGGCGCGCCTGGCCCCAGGCGGGCACGAACTGGGTCTCTTCGATGGCCTTGAGCGAACGCTGGCGCAGGGTGTCGCCAGTGGTGGGCTGCTTGTCCATGCCGATGAACCACTGCGCGGTGGCGCGGTAGATCAGCGGGGTCTTGTGGCGCCAGCAATGCATGTAGCTGTGTTCGATGACGGTGGTGTGCAGCAGCGCGCCGACTTCGGTCAGTTTGTCGACGATGGCCGGGTTGGCTTTCCAGATGAACTGGCCGCCGAAGAACTCCAGCGACGGCACGTACACGCCATTGCTCTGCACTGGGTTGAGGATGTCGTCGTTGACCATGCCGTATTTCTTGCAGGTCACGAAGTCGTCGACGCCATAGGCCGGTGCGGAGTGAACCACGCCAGTGCCAGCGCCCAGTTCCACGTAGTCGGCCAGGTACACCGGCGACAGACGGTCATAGAACGGGTGACGGAAATTGATCAGTTCCAATGCCGAACCCGGTGCGGTGGCCAGCACCGAGCCTTCGAGGTTGTAGCGCGCCAGGCATGATTCGACCAGCTCTTCGGCCAGCACCAGCAGCTTGTCGCCGACGTCGACCAGGGCGTAGTTGAATTCCGGGTGGACGTTCAGCGCCTGGTTGGCCGGGATGGTCCACGGGGTGGTGGTCCAGATCACGATCGACGCCGGCTTGGCCAGCTTGCCCAGGCCGAAAGCCGCGGCGAGCTTGTCTTCATCGGCGATCGGGAACGCGACATCGATGGTCGAGGACTTCTTGTTCTCGTACTCGACTTCCGCCTCGGCCAGGGCCGAACCGCAGTCGAAGCACCAGTTCACCGGCTTGAGGCCCTTGAACACGAAGCCACCCTCGACGATTTTCGCCAGGGCACGGATTTCGCCGGCTTCGTTCTTGAAATCCATGGTCTTGTACGGATTGGCGAAGTCGCCCAGCACGCCGAGGCGGATGAATTCGGACTTCTGCCCTTCGATCTGCTCGGTGGCGTAGGCACGGCACAGCTCGCGGGTCTTGTCCGCGCCCAGGTTCTTGCCGTGGGTCACTTCCACCTTGTGCTCGATCGGCAGGCCGTGGCAATCCCAGCCCGGGACATAAGGCGCATCAAAACCCGACAGGGTCTTGGAGCGAATGATCATGTCCTTGAGAATCTTGTTCAGCGCGTGACCGATGTGGATGGTGCCGTTGGCGTACGGAGGACCGTCGTGCAGGACGAACTTCGGACGATCCTTGCCAATTTCGCGCAACTTTCCGTACAGGCCAATGCTGTCCCAACGCTGCAGAATCTGTGGTTCGCGCTGAGGCAGGCCGGCCTTCATTGGGAAGGCGGTGTCCGGAAGGTTTAGCGTGGCTTTATAGTCGGTCATTTAAGGCTCTTCATTAGCGATTGGCGCTGGTTGCGACAAGGGCACGGGCGGCGGCGATATCTGCATGGATCGCCGTCTTGAGCGCCTCCAGAGAGGCAAAACGCTGCTCTTCACGCAGCTTTTGGTGGAAAACCACCGTCAAACGCCGGTCATACAGATCGCCGGCAAAATCCAGAACATGTACTTCGAGGTGGGCCTTGCCATCCCCTTGGACCGTGGGCCGTACGCCGATATTGGCGACACCGGGCCAGGTCTTGCCGTCGATCTGGACGCTCACCAGGAACACCCCGGTCAGCGGCACACGACGACGCTTGAGTTGCACGTTGGCCGTCGGCGTGCCCAATTGGCGCGCCAGTTTCTGCCCGTGCAGGATCCGTCCGGCAATCCGGTACGGTCGGCCGAGCAAGCGCTCGGCCAATTCGAAGTCGGCAGCCGCCAGGGCATTGCGGACCTGGGTGCTGCTGACGCGCAGGCCATCGATCTCGACCGTCTGCGCCGCTTCGACGGTGAAGCCTTGGACGATACCGGCCTGTTGCAGGTAGTCGAAATCCCCCGACCGGTCACAGCCGAACCGGAAATCATCGCCGACTTCCAGATGCTTTACGCCCAGACCGTCCACCAGGATCGTGTCGACGAACTCGGCGGCGCTGAGCTTGCTCAAGCGCTGGTTGAAGGCCAGGCACAGGACCCGGTCGACGCCTTCGGCGGCCAGCAATTGCAGCTTATCCCGCAACCGGGCCAGACGGGCCGGGGCGGTGTCCGGGGCGAAAAACTCCCTGGGCTGCGGCTCGAAGATCACCACGCAGCTCGGCATACCCAATTCCAGCGCACGCTCGCGCAGCCGCGCCAGGATAGCCTGGTGGCCACGGTGAACACCGTCAAAGTTGCCAATAGTGGCGACACAGCCCCGATGTTGGGGGCGCAGGTTGTGGAGGCCTCGAACCAGCTGCATAACGCGCTTCTTGCTCATAAAGTGGCCGATTATAACCACACCCGGCGGCCGACGACAGGCAACACCGCACCCCAAAGTGATCGAACCGACAAAACCACTGCCCGCCCCGGGATTATCGAGGGCTTGCCCTCAGCTCAAGGCCTTGCGGTTGAAGTCACGCAGACGGAACCCCATCAGTAGCAACATGCCGAAATACGCCACCACGCCGGCAACCACCAACGCTCCCAGGCGCAGGAAACGCGCGAGCATCTGCCCTTCGCCCCACGCCGGCATGAAATGCATCGCCCCCAGCAAAACCGCCGACATCACCGCCACGGCCACCAGCAGCTTGAGGCCGAACTTGCCCCAGCCCGGCTGCGGCTGATACATCTTTTGCCTGCGCAGTTGATAAAACAGCAACCCGGCGTTGAGGCACGCGCCAGCGCTGATCGCCAGGGCCAGGCCGGCGTGAGCCAACGGACCGATGAGCAACAGGTTGAACAATTGGGTCATCACCAGGGTGAAAATAGCGATTTTCACTGGCGTGCGAATGTTCTGCTGGGCATAGAACCCCGGCGCCAGCACCTTGATCACGATGATCCCGAGCAGGCCCACTGAGTAAGCAATCAGCGCACGCTGGGTCATCAGGGCGTCGAAGGCATTGAACTGACCGTACTGGAACAGCGAAACGGTCAATGGCTCGGCCAGGATCCCCAGGGCCAGGGAACAGGGCAGGACCAGCACGAAACACAGGCGCAGGCCCCAGTCGAGGATGCGCGAATATTCCTGGCGGTCCTGACTGGCGTAGGTCTTGGCCAGGGTCGGCAACAGGATCGTGCCCAGGGCCACACCCAGCACGCCGGACGGCAGTTCCATCAAGCGGTCGGCGTAATACATCCACGACACCGAGCCGGCCACCAGGAACGAGGCGAAAATGGTGTTGATGATCAGGGAAATCTGGCTCACCGACACCCCGAGGATCGCCGGCAACATCTGCTTCATCACCCGCCACACGCCGCTGTCGCGCAGATTCAGCCGTGGCAGGACCAACATGCCGATCTTTTTCAGGTGCGGCAGTTGATAGAGCAATTGCGCCAGCCCCCCCACCAGCACCGCCCAGCCGAGGGCCATCACCGGCGGATCGAAATACGGCGTCAGGAACACCGCGAACACGATCATGCTGACGTTGAGCAGGGTCGGCACAAAGGCCGGTACGGAAAAACGGTTCCAGGTATTGAGGATCGCCCCGGCCAGGGACGACAGGGAAATCAGCAATATATAAGGAAAGGTCACCCGCAGCAGGTCCGAGGTGAGCTGGAATTTTTCTGGCGTATCAGTGAAGCCCGGGGCCGTGGCCCAGATTACCCATGGCGCGGCGAGCATGCCGGCCGCCGTGACCAGCGCCAGCACCAACGTCAGCAGGCCGGTGACGTAGGCAATGAATGTGCGGGTCGCTTCGTCGCCCTTCTGGCTTTTATATTCCGCCAGGATCGGCACGAAGGCCTGGGAGAACGCCCCTTCGGCGAAGATCCGCCGCAGCAGGTTGGGCAACTTGAAGGCGATGAAGAAGGCGTCGGTGGCCATCCCGGCGCCGAATATCCGTGCGATCAGTGTGTCGCGAACGAACCCCAGGACACGGGAAAGCATCGTGATAGAGCTGACGGCAGCCAACGATTTGAGCAGATTCATGAAAAGAGTATTTGCCTGTCGATAAACAGCAGGCGAACAACGCGCCCACTTGTGCGATACTCCGCGCCGCTAAACAGTGCAGAGCCAAAGCCCGCGAGTTTACAGGTCGTACGCCGGAAAGAAATCCTTCGGTGCGCAGCACCTGCCATTCAGCGGAACGCGTCACCCGCCCTTGACAAGACTTCAACTCATCGGCATGATTCGCGGCCTATTTTGTTTGCTATTTCCTAAAAAGTCTTTCGAGGAGCTCGACGGTGGCCAACACACCTTCCGCCAAAAAACGTGCAAAACAGGCTGAGAAGCGTCGCAGCCACAACGCCAGCCTGCGTTCCATGGTCCGTACCTACATCAAGAACGTAGTCAAGGCCATCGACGCAAAAGACGCTGAAAAAGCTCAAGCTGCTTACGTTCTGGCTGTGCCAGTTATCGACCGCATGGCCGATAAAGGCATCATCCACAAGAACAAGGCTGCTCGCCATAAGAGCCGTTTGAATGGCCACGTAAAGGCCCTGAACGTTGCCGCTGCTGCCTAAGCGACGCGCTCGTTAAAAAACCGACCTCAGGGTCGGTTTTTTATTGCCCGCAATTCCCCCCCCTTGCGGGAGCAGTGGATCAGCTTGCCTTGATACTGAATGCACCACCACATCGCGAGCAGGCTCGCGATGGCGTCAGTGAAAACAGACATCTCCACTAAAGCCCTGCACTATTCCCCAAAATTGAAAACCACCGGCTTGGGCGGAGGACAACCACCAGGCGGCGGGAAATTCTGCACACCCGCCTCGTCGTATCCAGTGTAACAACCCACTATCTTGTCATCCTTGAAATTCATGCGACGCTCAACCACACCCGTCGGGTAGTAGTAGACCGTCTCACCTTCGCGCCTGGCGTACGAGTAGTCCTTGTATTCGCGCCCCTCGACCGTTATCAGGCGAAAGCCCTGCTTGGCTTCAGAGTACTTCAACTGGCCATCGGGGTAGTACTTGTTGTGAGTCACGCGATCATCAGGTCCCAGCAGCACCTCCCGGACCTTGCGCCCCTCCCGGGTGTGGCGGGCACTTTGCTCATTACCGAACAGATAATCACTCTCCGAGTCGAAATGCCCGTTGTTGAAAGCCCCGCGCTGCTTGCCGCAAAGCTTGATACGGGTGTATTTCCCATCAGGCACGTGGCAATAGTTCCTGTCCGCTATCAACACCCCAGTCGCATCAAATGACTGCACGTTACCAATGGGCTCACCCCCCTCGTACGTTGCCACCGTATCGGGCTGACCATTGGGGTGATAGAGACGCAAGGCGCCCACTCGCGAACCATGGCGCCACGAGATATCCGAAAGCAGCACGGCACCGTCATCGGTGTAGGTCAGCGCCCGCCCCTCGATCTGGCCGTTGGCATAACTGGCCGAATAGGTGAGCTTGCCATTGGCCGCGTAGGTTTCTCTCAATCCATCCAGGACACCCGCGCGGTAATGCTCGACGAGCCGCAACACACCTGCGGCATCCACTTCGCGCAATTCGCCTTGCTTCTTGTCGGCAACAAAATCCACAACCTGGACACCACCGCCGTCCATTCTCAAGGTCCAACGACCTTCCCGGACGCCCTGCGCATAACGCCCCTCACCCCAGGGCATTATCCAGTCTCCGTGCTGCTGCCCCGCCACGAAATCGCCGCGCTGGACAACCTCACCATGACGCACGCGCTCGGAAGGCCCGTCGAGATCACCCTGTTTGTAAGTATCGAAGCCGGACATCAGCTCCTCATCGTCACGCGCCTCGATCGTCCAGCGCCCCTCATAGAAATCGTCGACGATCATGCCCTTGGAAACCGCACCCCCATCACTGACGACCCACGGCCCCTGGCGCAGTCCGTCCACATAGGCGCCGGTAGACGCGTAGCCCGACTCGTCGAACTCCGCCCACTGGCCCGACCTCTTGCCCTGGACATAGGCACCCAGCGCCCAGAGCCGCCCATTGCCCAAGGCCGCCCAGGCCCCATCCTCGGAGCCCTGGTACACCGCCGGATCGGTTTCCCAGGCCATCCTGCTGACACGATAGGCAGAGCCCACATCCTCGTCCCGAGGCGGCACGCGCTCATAAGTCAGCGTGAGCCAGCGTCCTTCGCGCTGCTGGAAAGTCTTTTTGTAGGTGTCGCGATGAGGGTCCTCTGGCGGCTGCCCCACTGACGCCGGGACACCGTCGACGCCGAAGTACCCCACCAGCGTGCCACTCGCAGGCTCCAGCGAGTCGAACTCGGCGATACCGGTCTTGGGCAACACGGCGCTGTAATCGTAGGGCGGCAACTTGCCCAGCTCCTTCTGGACCAGCGCAGCAGTGAGGACCTTGCGATCAGCGGCGATACGATCCAATACCGGCTGCAATGTCTCGAGCCGGCGATACCCGCCGGTGGACGGCACGAACCGATAACCCTGAAGAGCGTACCGCCCCTTTGCCCGTGACAGCACGACCAACGTCTGGAGATCACTGTCGAGGCTGGCGTAGAACACCGACTCGACACTCGCATCGCCATACCTGTCGAGCACTTGCGGGACGCCATCCGGCGAATCACACAGGCACGAGTAACCTACGACACCTTCGGCCTCGCGGATAAATGCCAGCGTCGCTCCACTCTCCTGGGAAGTTTTTATCAGCGGATGGGCCAGGTTTTTTTCGCTATAAAACGGCTCGGCCAAAGCCCCGACGGAGACCGAACAACCCAATGCAAACAACAGCAAAAACGCACGCATACGAATCCCTTCGCGCCAAAAGCACAACACATCCATGGAGATAAAAAAAGCGAGCCGATCGGCTCGCCCGTCATTCGCTACTTAACGCCAAGGCAAGATCGGAATAGCCGTCACCGCGTTCTGCGGGCTGCCCTCGATCACGCGATCGCTGTAGACCAGGTACACCAGCGTATTGCGTTTCTTGTCGAGGAATCGCACCACTTGCATGGTCTTGAACACCAGCGAAGTGCGCTCACGGAACACCTCTTCGCCGTCCTTGAGCTCACCCTTGAAGCTGATAGGCCCGACCTGGCGGCAGGCGATGGACGCCTCGGCGCGATCCTCGGCCAGGCCCAGGCCACCCTTCACGCCGCCGGTCTTGGCCCGCGACAGGTAACAGGTCACGCCATCCACCTTGGGATCGTCGAACGCCTCGACCACGATCCGATCGTTCGGCCCGACAAACTTGAACACCGTCGACACTTGGCCAATTTCTTCGGCCGAAGCCAGCAGCGGCACAGCCAGCAACAAGCCGATCAATCCTTTTGCCAAACCCATGATTTTTCCTTAGACGAGGATCAGGTTGTCCCGGTGGACCAGTTCAGGCTCCGCCATGTAACCCAACAGACCGACAATCGCATCAGACGACTGACCGATAATTTTCTGTGCTTCCAGGGCGCTGTAGTTGGCCAGGCCACGGGCGATCTCGCGACCATCCGGGGCCACGCACACGACCATTTCGCCCCGACGGAAACTGCCTTGCACCAACTTCACACCCACCGGCAGCAGGCTTTTGTTGCCTTGGGACAGGGCCATCACCGCACCAGCATCCAGTACCAAGGTGCCACGGGTCTGCAGATGCCCAGCCAGCCACTGCTTGCGCGCCGCCAACATGCCACGCTCCGGCGAGAGCAAGGTGCCGATGCGCTCGCCAGCTTTCAGGCGATCCAGCACCCGCTCCAAGCGCCCACCCACGATGATGGTGTGGGCCCCGGAACGCGCCGCCAGACGCGCAGCGCGCAGTTTGGTCTGCATGCCACCACGACCCAGCGCACCACCCGTGCCACCCGCCACCGCGTCCAGCGCCGGATCGTCGGCACGGGCTTCGTAGATCAGCTTGGCGTCGGGATTGTTGCGCGGATCAGCATCGAACATGCCGTCGCGATCCGTGAGGATCACCAACAGATCCGCCTCCACCAGGTTCGCCACCAGCGCGGCCAGGGTATCGTTATCGCCGAAACGGATCTCGTCGGTGACCACCGTGTCGTTCTCGTTGATCACCGGGATGACTTTCAGCTCCACCAGCGCGCGCAAGGTACTACGGGCATTGAGGTAGCGCTTGCGGTCGGACAGGTCATCGTGGGTCAGCAGGATCTGCGCCGTATGGCGACCGTGCTCGGCGAAGCTTGATTCCCAAGCCTGCACCAGGCCCATCTGGCCGATGGCGGCGGCAGCCTGCAGCTCATGCATCGCGCTGGGTCGCGACGTCCAGCCCAGGCGGCTCATACCGGCGGCTACAGCCCCGGAAGAGACCAATACCAGCTCGACGCCAGCCTCATGCAAGGCCACCATCTGCTCGACCCACACCGCCATTGCCTGGCGATCCAGGCCCTTGCCATCCGCCGTCAGCAGTGCGCTGCCGATCTTCACGACCCAGCGCTGCGCACCCGTCACCTTGCTCCGCATCATCTTCAACCTTTGCCAGCGAACAGCGCGACCCAGCGCCGCCCATGGGATTATTCGTATTTGCGTTTTACAGATACCAAAACGCCGCTCGAATGAGCGGCGCCTTGGAAACCGGCTGGTTGCGATGATAACACCGCACCGAAACACTTGAACCTGTGGGAGCGAGCTTGCTCGCGATTGCATGGGGCCAGCAATATTTGATACCGGCTGTCACAGCGCTATCGCAAGCAAGCCAGCCCCCACAGGCCTTCACTTCAACTGAGCAGCATCAGTCGCGAACGTAGATGATTTCCGGACCGTCTTCGTCATCCACGTCTTCTTCATCCCAATCGTCATCACCAATGTCATGGACCGACTTGACACCACTGCGACGCAGCGCACGCTGGTCGTCCAGCGCCTGCAACTGGGCACGGGCCTCGTCTTCGATGCGCTGGTCAAGCTCGGCCAGCTCTTCCTTGTAGGCCGGGTCATTGGCCAGGCGATCGGCGCGATCTTCCAGGTAACGCATGATGTCGTGACACAGGCGCTCGGTGCCCTCTTTGGCGATGGCCGAGATCACGTAGACCGGACCTTCCCACTCCAGGCGATCGACGATTTCCTTGACCCGCTCCTCATGCTCTTCTTCAAGGATCTGGTCGCACTTGTTCAGCACCAGCCAACGGTCGCGCTCGGCCAGGGCCGGGCTGAACTTGGTCAGCTCGTTGACGATGACTTCGGCGGCATCGGCAGCACTGGTTTCATCCAACGGCGCCATGTCCACGAGGTGCAACAACAGACGGGTACGGGACAAGTGCTTGAGGAAACGAATCCCCAGGCCTGCGCCCTCGGAAGCCCCTTCGATCAACCCTGGAATGTCGGCGATTACAAAACTCTTCCAGCGGTCGACGCTGACCACGCCCAGGTTCGGCACCAGGGTGGTGAACGGGTAATCGGCCACTTTCGGCTTGGCCGCCGACACCGAGCGAATGAAGGTACTTTTACCGGCGTTCGGCAAACCCAGCAGACCCACGTCGGCCAACACTTTCATTTCCAGCTTCAGGTCACGCTGCTCGCCTGGCTTGCCTGGCGTGGTCTGGCGCGGCGCACGGTTGGTACTGGACTTGAAACGGGTGTTGCCCAGGCCGTGCCAGCCGCCATGGGCGACCAGCAAACGCTGGCCAGCCTTGGTCAGGTCGCCAATCACTTCCTGGGTAGCCGAATCGATCACCGTGGTGCCGACCGGCACGCGCAGGATCAGGTCTTCGCCCTTCTTGCCGGTGCAGTCGGTGCTGCCGCCGTTGGAGCCACGCTCGGCATCGAAGTGCCGGGTGTAACGGTAGTCCACCAGGGTGTTGAGGTTTTCGTCGGCGAGCATGTAGATCGAGCCACCATCGCCCCCATCACCGCCGTTAGGGCCACCATTTTCAATGAACTTTTCCCGACGGAAACTCATGCAACCATTGCCGCCATCACCGGCCTTTACTCGAATCGATACTTCATCAACAAACTTCATGACACACGCCTCTCGCCATACGGACGAGCCAAAAAAACAAGACATAAGACTCTTGCAAAAATGAGCGCAGCGACCTGATGACACGCCCCAACCGCAGCGCCGACAGCCCATACAAACAGTTTTGCAAGAGACTCACCCCACAAACGAAAAAGCCCCGTCGCAAGACAGGGCTTTTCCAGCGGTCTCGCAATTAAGCTGCGATAACGCTTACGTAACGACGACCGAAGGCGCCTTTTACTTCGAACTTGATCACGCCTTCGATTTTAGCGAAGAGGGTGTGATCCTTACCCATGCCCACGCCGTAGCCAGCGTGGAATTGGGTGCCGCGCTGACGCACGATGATGTTGCCTGCTTTGATAGCCTGGCCGCCATACATCTTCACGCCAAGGCGTTTGGCTTCTGAGTCGCGACCGTTACGGGTACTACCACCAGCTTTTTTGTGTGCCATGAGTTCAATTCTCCTAGTGAGGAATTAGGCTGAAATTAAGCCTGAATACCGGTGATTTTGATCTCGGTGTACCACTGGCGGTGGCCCATGCGCTTCATGTGGTGCTTACGGCGACGGAACTTGATGATGCGGACTTTATCGTGACGACCTTGGGAGATCACTTCAGCCACAACGGTAGCGCCAGCAACGACTGGAGCGCCGATATTCACGTCATCGCCATTGGCGACCAACAGAACGCGATCAAAAGTCACGGATTCGCCGGTAGCGACTTCCAGTTTTTCGATCTTCAGGTATTCACCTGGGGCGACCTTGTATTGCTTGCCACCAGTAACAATTACTGCATACGACATGGTATTTCTCCGATAATCCTGCTCACCCAGCGCTTTATAAGAAGAGGTATTGGCTGGCATGGCTGCATGGGCTGGAAGGCCCGGATGCAATTGCGTAAGGCAGGTGCTGCCCAGGAAGTTCAGGGTGCGCGATTGTACGCAAGCCGCGAGAGCCTTGCAAGTAGCCGTCTATCGCGCCTTGACACCTGCGGACGTGGGTCCTAGCATGCCGCGCAACCCTTCTGGAGCACCTGTCGCTGATGCAACCCCAAGCTTTCTACCGCGCGGTGGCGGACGATTTTAGCGCCGTCGACGGCATCATCAAGAAGCAGCTGACTTCCCGCGTGCCTCTGGTATCGAAAATCGGCGACTACATCACTTCGGCCGGCGGTAAACGCCTGCGTCCTTTATTGGTGCTGCTGTGCGGCAAGGCCCTGGGTCGCGAAGGCGACGACATGCGCTTGCTGGCCGCTACCATCGAATTCCTGCACACCGCGACCCTGCTCCACGACGACGTGGTCGACATGTCCGGCATGCGCCGTGGCCGTTCGACCGCCAACGCCATGTGGGGCAATGCTCCCAGCGTATTGGTGGGCGACTTCCTCTATTCGCGCTCGTTCGAAATGATGGTCGAGCTGGGCTCGATGCCGGTGATGAAGATCCTGTCCCAGGCCACGCGCATCATCGCCGAAGGCGAAGTGCTGCAGCTGTCCAAGGTACGCGATGCCAGCACCACCGAAGAAACCTACATGGAAGTCATCCGCGGCAAGACCGCGATGCTCTTTGAAGCCTCGACCCACAGCGCCGCCGCCCTGGCCGGTGCCAGCGCCGAGCAGAGCGAAGCGCTGCGCACGTTCGGCGACCACTTGGGCGTGGCCTTCCAACTGGTGGACGACCTGCTCGACTACAAGGGCGATGCAGAAACCCTGGGCAAGAACGTCGGCGACGACCTGGCCGAAGGCAAGCCGACCCTGCCGCTGATCTACACCATGCGCGAGGGCACGCCTGAACAGGCAGCACTGGTTCGCCAGGCGATTCAGAAAGGCGGGATCGAAGACCTGGAAAGCATCCGTGTCGCGGTCGAAGCATCCGGTTCGCTGGAGTACACCGCGAAACTGGCCCGGGACTACGTTGCCCGCGCGATCAAATGCCTCGACGCCCTGCCGGCCAGCGAATACCGCGATGCGCTGGTGGAACTGAGCGAGTTTGCGGTCGCCCGTACTCACTAACATCCCTGGGGCTTCTTTGTGGCGAGGGGATTTATCCCCGCTGGGCTACGAAGCAGCCCTAAAAGTCATTCCCCGTGCTCCAAGCAGATTGGGTTGAATCCTGCTCTTGGGGCTGCTGCGCAGCCCAGCGGGGATAAATCCCCTCGCCACAGATCTCCGAACGCAGCCCCGCCACCCTGCTTTCCACAAAACCCTATATAATGTGCGCCCTTTTGCCCTCCTGATACCCAAGGAACCTTAGTGAGCACGTTGCCTCCCTGCCCGAAATGCAATTCCGAATACACCTACGAAGACGGTACTCAACTGGTCTGCCCGGAGTGTGCCCATGAATGGTCCGCCAGCGGCGAAGCTGAAACAGCGTCCGACGATACCGTGAAGAAAGATTCGGTCGGCAACGTCCTGCAGGACGGCGATACCATCACCGTGATCAAGGACCTCAAGGTCAAGGGCACGTCGCTGGTGGTCAAGGTCGGCACCAAGGTCAAGAACATCCGCCTGTGCGAGGGTGACCACGACATCGATTGCAAGATCGACGGCATCGGCCCGATGAAACTCAAGTCCGAGTTCGTAAGAAAAGTCTGATACTGCTGTATTCCATCCCATACCCCGCGTGTGGGATGGAGCTTCGCCCTCTCCGCTTCGCCCCCATTTCTCGGCCGTTAGCCAACTGCCAGCCGTTCTGAGCTGCCATAACCCACCGTCAGAAAAACAATCGCAACGCCAATAGAGCCTTGCTATTTAGCGAATAAGAATTATTCTCATCGAAACCCATCAAGGAGATGAGAACCATGACTTATTTGATCGATGCCTGGCTGGACCGCCCACATCCCTATCTCAGGATCCTGCATCGGGAAACCGGGGAAGTCTGTGCAGTGCTTGAAGAAGAAGCCTTGAACGAGCTGCAGGACCAGGGGGATCTGGACCTCAATAGCCTCAATTCCAGTGAGCCATTGGTGCTCAAGGAACTGGTGCGCAATCTGTTCCTGTTCTGCTACGCCCGGGCATTGCGCCCGACGGGTGATTTCAGTGGCAGGTTCCACGGATGAGCAAAAATAACCTGTGGGAGCCGAGCTTGCTCGCGATGGCGGTGTGTCAGTAACGACAATGTCGACTGGCTGTCCGCTTTCGCGAGCAAGCTCGCTTCCACAGTTTTTTGTCCGGCTGTAAAACCGGACAGAGTCTTACAGTACGTCCAACAACTCGACGTCAAACACCAGCACGCTGTGCGGTGGAATGCTGCCAACGCCTTGAGCGCCGTAAGCCAGTTCGCTCGGCACGTACAGGCGCCATTTGCTGCCGGCGTTCATCAGTTGCAGGGCTTCGGTCCAGCCTGGGATCACGCCGCCAACCGGGAATTCGGCTGGCTGGCCACGATCGTAGGAGCTGTCGAACACAGTGCCGTCGATCAGGGTGCCGTGGTAATGGGTACGCACCTGGTCTTCACGGGTCGGCTTGGCGCCTTCACCTTGGGTCAGCACTTCGAATTGCAGGCCGGAAGCCAGGGTGGTGATACCTTCACGCTTGGCGTTTTCGGCCAGGAACGCACGGCCTTCGCCAGCGGCGGCTTCAGCCTTGGCAGCGGCTTCGGCTTGCATGATTTCACGAATGACCTTGAAGCTGGCGGACATCTCGTCCTGGCCCACGCGGCTTGGCTTGCCGGCGAACGCGTCGGTCAGGCCGGCCAGGATGGCGTCCAGGCTCACGCCCGGTGGCGGGTTGTCGCGCAGTTGGTCGCCCAACTGACGGCCAATGCCGTAGCTGACGCGGGTTTCGTCGGTGGACAGGTTAACTTCGGACATGATGCTGCTCCGCTGTGCGGACGGCTCGAGAGTTGCCGTGCGTGACACAGCGCCTCCCGGAGCGCCCGGAACCAAAAGGGCGAGCAGACTAGCACAGATGCCACCGCGGGTGACGAGCCCCCACGTCAAAGCAAGCCGCCAGAAACGACAACGCCCGCCTGCAATTCTACAGGCGGGCGTTGCGCCAGCGTGGAGAACGGACCTCAGTGCTTGGTCAGTTTGTCCAGGTAGCCCATGGCAAATGCCGAGACCACGAAAGTCATGTGGATGATCACGTACCACATCAGATGCTCGGGATCGACGTTCTTGGCGTCCATGAAAATGCGCAGCAGGTGGATGGAGGAAATGGCCACGATCGAGGCAGCGACTTTCATCTTCAGCGATGAAGAGTCCATGGTGCCCAGCCAGTTGAGCTTTTCCTTGTCGTCGCCGATGTCCAGCTGCGAGACGAAGTTCTCGTAGCCGGAAATCATCACCATCACCAGTAGCCCGCCCACCAGCGCCATGTCGATCAACGACAGCAGCACCAGGATCAGGTCCGACTCGGCCATGGAAAACACGTTGGGGATGACGTGAAAGACTTCCTGGAAGAACTTCAGCGCCAGGGCCAGCAAGCCCAGGGACAACCCGAAGTAGATCGGCGCCAGCAGCCAACGGGAGGCGTACATTGCGTTTTCGATAAAGCGTTCCATTGAATCTCATACCAGGGCTGAAAAATCGCGGCGAGTATATCAGCCACGACCGGCCCCACAAACGCCGGGACCGTCCCAGGTCCCTGCTCTTGTGTCAAAATTTTACTGCCGGTGCCCGTGCGGTGATGGCCTTCACTGCAGCGGACGAAACTCGAAGCCGCCGACGTTGCGACAACGGCCTCCATTGATTTCACGCAGTTGGGCTTGCATGTGCAGGGACCATATCTGCGGGTCATCGGCTAGCTCGTAGCCGTGCAGCGTCAGGCTTTGCACAATGGTATCGAGGATGGATTCGGCGGCAGTCGGGCCGGGAAATGGCCCTTGGGCCTTGATGGCAGAAGGTTGTTCACCGGCCATTCCGGCGGCGAAGAGCAAGGTCCACATACCGGTATCTCCCGCCAGGGGGCGGATGGCGCATTCGATACGGGTGACAAGGCCCAGGCATTGACGAGTGAGGCAAAGGTTGCGCGACATGGCGGCGCCCCTCGGTAGATCCGGTATTCAGCCCCGGGAGGAGGCTGTTTCGATCCGATGATGACTCTCGTTATCCTTGAGCTGAGGATAGAAGAAAAGTTCCGGTCGCAAGGACTTTCGAGACCAGAATGCGCCGAGCGGTCACAGTGTGAATATTGACGCCAAAGTGGTGGCGTTTTTTTTGAAACAACCAAAAATTTGTGGGAGCGAGCTTGCTCGCGATAGCGGTGTGACAGTCGACTGATGAGTGACTGAAACTGCGCTATCGCGAGCAAGCTCGCTCCCACAGGGTCCCACTTGGAATACAGCAATCAAGCCGGCTTGGCCTCCGTCAATGCCTGCTGTGCCAGTTCCTTTTCCGCTTCCTTGATGTCATCTTCGCTGATCATTTCCGCGATCACCCGCAGCCGCTCCACTACCCTGGCATTGACGCTGCCCTCGGGGAACTCGCCGTTTTCGTCCGGCTCGCCAGCAGGCTCGCCCACCAACAGGCTCAGGGCTTCGTCGGCCTGGCGCACCGCATAGACGTGGAACTGCCCAGCGCGCACGGCGGCCAGCACTTTCTCGTCGAGCATCAGGGTCGCGACGTTGGCCTGGGGAATGATCGCCCCCTGCTCACCGGTCAACCCACGGGCTTCACAGAGGCGGAAGAAGCCTTCGATCTTCTCGTTGACCCCGCCCACCGCCTGCACTTCACCGAACTGGTTGATCGAGCCGGTAATGGCGAAGCACTGCTTGAGCGGCGTCTTCGACAGGGCCGAGATCAGCGTACACGCCTCGCCCAGGGACGCGCTGTCGCCATCCACGTAACCGTAGGACTGCTCCAGCGCAATGCTGGCCGAGATCGCCAGCGGGAATTCCTGGGCATAACGACTGCCCAGGTAGCCGGTAAGAATCATCACGCCCTTGGAGTGGATCGGCTGGCCGAGGTTGACCTCCCGCTCGATGTCGACGATACCGCTGCCGCCCGGGTACACCGTGGCGGAAATCCGCGCGGGTACACCAAACGCAGAGTCGCCGACCTCGAGGACTGTCAGCCCGTTGCATTTGCCCACGGCCGCGCCGGCGGTGTCGATCAGGATGATCCCCGCGAGCATGTCGTCGAGGATTCGCGCCGAGACACGCCCGGTACGGGTGGCCTTGGCCTTGAGGGCGCGCTCGATATGACCGGCGTCGGTCATATCGTCACCGGCCAGTTGGCGAATGAAATCCGCCTCGCTGACCAGTTGGAACAGATCACCGATGCGCGCCGACAAGCGCCCCTGGTGTTCGGCCAGACGCGCACTGTAGGTCGCCAGGCGCGCCACCGCGTCGGCGGTCAGCGGCGCCATGCCCTCCTCCGAAGTGCGGGTCTTGAGCAACTGGGCGAACTGCTCCAGGCTCTCGTCGCCCATCGGGATGTCTTCGTCGAAATCCACCAGCACGCGAAACATTTCCTGGAAGTCCGGATCCAGGTCCTGCAAGGCGTAGTAGAGCTGGCGGGCGCCGATGATCACGACCTTGACCTGCAGCGGAATGTGCTGCGGCGTCAGGGTCACGGTGGCCACGCGCCCCAGCTCCCCCAGCGGCGATTCCATTTTCAGCTTGCGCGATTGCAGGGCACGCTTGAGCGCATCCCACACGAACGGCTCACCGAGCATTTTTTCCGCTTCGAGAATCAGGAAACCGCCGTTGGCCCGGTGCAAGGCGCCCGGACGCAACTGCCGGTACGTGGTGTAGAGCGCGCCCTGGTCGGTGCTGTATTCGATGCGACCAAACAGGTTGTCGTAGGTCGGGTGCGGCTCGAACACCACCGGCGCGCCGCCACTGAACGGATGCCCGACCACCAGGCTCGGGGCGTACTGTTCCTCCAGCAGCTTGCGGGCGATGGCGTCGGTCTTGCTGTCGTCCACCAATTGCTCGACCACGGTCTTGAGCAGATAGACCTGCATGGCCTGCAGGTAGCCGCAGACCGCAGCGTTCTCTGCGTATTTCTCCGACAGTGGTGCCAGCAACGGTTGCAGGGCCAGGGTGATGGTTTCTTCGTTGAGCTGGCGCAACTGGTTGCTGGACTCGCGCTTCCACTGCGGCAGGCTGGCGAGCTCCTCGTTCAAGCGCTCTTCCAGGCCCGAGATGTCCTCATGGAAACGCTCGCGCTCGGCTTCCGGCAACTGGGCGAATTCCGCTTCATCCAGGGCCTTGCCTTCGCTCATTGGCGTGAAGGCGATGTTGCTGCTGTCACGGTACAGCGCGACATCCTTCTCCAGCGCCAGGCGCTCGATCACATCCAAGGCGCGGTCATAGCGCTGGTTGAAGGCGCGGTCGATGGCACTTTTCTTCTGCTGGTAGGACGGGTGCTCGAATACCGCCGGGAACGTCGCCAGCAAGTTGTCGATCAGGCCGTTGATGTCGGCGATGAAAGCACCGGCCGTACCTGACGGCAGTTCCAGGGCACGGGGTTCGCGGGGCTCATCGAAGTTGTTGACGTAGACCCAGTCCGCCGGGGTCTGCAGGCGCTTGCCTTCGGCCTTGAGGTAGCGTTTGACGAACGAAAACCGGCCAGTGCCGGGCTCGCCCATGACGAATACGTTGTAACCGGGGCGCGGCATGGCCACGCCGAACTGCAAGGCTTCGACCGCACGTTCCTGGCCAAGCACACCGCGGAAGGGCTCCAGATCATTGGTGGTAGAGAAGCTGAACTGTTCAGCGGAAAACGGACGGGTCAGCGCTTCGGGCGCTAGACGCAAGCTGGCAGCAACAGGATCAGGCATCGGGCTTCCTTACATCAGGCGGGGCAGATAGCGGCATTCTGGCGCCGCCTGTACCTGACTGGCAAGGAGCGCCTCTGCCCATAGCATAGTCAAAGGGGAAACCGCGGACGGGGCCCAGTAGACAGGCGATCTTCCAGTGATGTTTTTGCAAAATGTCACGGAACCCCTGGATCGTGCCTAAACTCCAAATTGCGCGGCTGGGACAATAACCGGCCCACTGGCTGCTATAGGGGCCAGACCCTGTCCATCGGTATGCACATAAAGAGAACATAGCTATGAAACGGATTCTTCTCGGTACTCTCTTCACCGCTGTATCCATCAACGCCATGGCTCAGGCGCCGGGCGGCCCGGATTGCGGCTGGGGCAACATGCTGTTCGAAGGTCAGCGTGGCACTCCGGCACACTTCCTGGCATCCACCACCAACGGCACTTCCGGTAACGCTACCTTCGGCATGACATCCGGCACCAACGGTTGCTCGACCAACGCGGCACTGACCTACGGTGGCAAGTCCTGGCTGGCCATGAATGGCATGATGAACGAGCTGTCCGAAGACATGGCCAAGGGTCAAGGCGAAGCGCTGACCACCTATGCCGTGGTACTGGGCGTAGCGCCGGAAGATCGCGCACACTTCTCAGCCGTTACCCACGAGCACTTCCAGCAGATCTTCAGCAAGGCTGACGTGACGGCGGAAGATGTGCATACCAACACCCTGGCCGTGCTGAAAAGCGATCCTCGCCTGGCCAAGTACGCCACTCAAGCTTAAGCTCGACACCACTCGCTCCTCTCGGGGAGCGGGTTTTCTTTTCGGGGCCCCTTCGGTCTTTGTTTTTTCGCCTTTCCAAGTAGCCGACTATGCTCAAACGCCTTGCCTGGCTGGCGCTCTGTGTGTGCGCCCCGCTGTCCGCCGCGCCTCATGTCGACCCTCAACGTTTGCAGCAACTGGCCAATGACCGCTTCTGGATTTCCCTGGGCCACTACGAAACCGCCAAGCTTGGCGGGTGGCGCAGCTATATCAGCGACAAGAAATTCTTCCTCGCGCCCGATGGCAACGAACATCCCGAGCGCGAACTGAGCGCCACGCTAAAAGCCCTGTACGGCCCGGCCAGCGCCGGCCAGCAGCATGCCCAGTGCGTGTACCCGGCGCGAACGCGCTGGCTCAAGGCCCAGCTCAATCTGACGGATCTGCCGGCCGTTGACTGCAGCGACTTCAACCAATGGTTCAAGGACGTCTCGCCCCACAGCGCGGTGATGATCTTCCCCGCCGCGTATCTGAACAGCCCGTCCTCGATGTTCGGCCACACCCTGCTGCGCATCGACCAGGCCGATGTGCAAAGCGACAAGACCGCCCTGCTCAGCTATGCGATCAATTTCGGCGCCTACATCGAAGGCTCGGACAACAGCATCCTCTATGCCTGGAAGGGCCTGATGGGCGGCTATCCCGGCCTGTTCGCCCTGGTGCCGTACCAGGAAAAACTCTCCGAGTACCGTAGCCTGGAGAACCGCGACCTGTGGGAATACCGCCTGAACCTGAGCCAAGCGGAAACCGAGCGCATGGTCGAGCACGTCTGGGAACTCAAGCAGATTCAGTTCGACTATTTTTTCTTCGACGAAAACTGCTCCTATCGCCTGCTCGAATTGCTGCAAGTGGCTCGCCCCAGCCTGCGCCTGACCGAACAATTCCCGCTGACGGCGATTCCCACCGACACCGTCAAGGCCGTGAAAGAAGCCGGCCTGGTGGAAAGCATCCAGTATCGACCGTCCCGTGAACGGGAACTGCTCAGCCGCGCCGAACCGCTCAGCGACGAAGAACAGCAATGGGTACTCAAAGCCAGTGCCGACCAGCGGCAACTGCAAGCCCCCGGCTTCAAGGCGTTGCCGCGCGAACGCCAGGCGCTGATCATCGATGCGGCCTATCGCCTGGAGCGCTATCGCGCCAACGGCCAGGAGCGCGACCCACAACGCGCCCAGCGCAGTTTCGAACTGTTGCGGGCGATCAACCAAAACCCTGCGCCGGAGCTCGATATCCCGCAACCGGGCCTGCCCGAGGACGGTCACCAATCGCGCACCTGGCAGGCTGGCCTCGGCACGCGGGGCGACCGGGCGTTCGGCGAGTATGGCTTGCGCATGGCCTATCACGATCTCAACGACAACGCCGAGAGCTTCCCCTTGGGCGCACAGATCGAAATCCTGCAATTGAAACTGCGCCAGTACGAAGGCAATGACTGGCAGGTGCAACAACTGGACCT
This sequence comes from Pseudomonas sp. NFACC16-2, assembly GCF_900119205.1. Lineage (NCBI taxonomy): Bacteria > Pseudomonadati > Pseudomonadota > Gammaproteobacteria > Pseudomonadales > Pseudomonadaceae > Pseudomonas > Pseudomonas sp. NFACC16-2. The sequence continues at coordinate 93,541 of NZ_FPIX01000022.1, forward strand.
GGCGACCATTCGCTCCCTGACGCCGCGCAACGAGTTGCTGCAACCGCTGTCCTGGCAGGTCACCGGCGGCCTGGAACGGGTACCGGGCAAACACGACGACGAAACCCTGGTCAGCCACGTCAACGGCGGCGCCGGTGGCACCTGGGCGCTGGGCGAGGATGTCCTCGGCTTTGCCCTGGGCACGGTGCGGGTCGAACACAACAATGACTTCGCCCAGTTCATCGCTCCGGCCGCCGGTTTCAATAGCGGTGTGCTGTGGAAAAACCCGCTGGGCAACCTGAGCCTGGAAGCCAAGGGCGATTATTTCGTCAACGGCGAGGTGCGCCGCAGCCTGAGCCTGAACCAGCAATGGGAATTGTCCCGCAACCTCGGCCTGCGCCTGAGTGCGCAGCGGGAATTCAGCCAATTGGCCGCGCCGGAGAACGAAGTGATGCTTGAGGTGAAGTGGTATCACTACTGACCATGGCCTGCGCAACGAACGGATTAATCACCACGCTTTCACGCCTTACTGACGAATCCACTTCTAGACTTATTGTATGAGCGGGATTCGGCAGGAAAGCAGAAATGAAGCGCACAGCAGTGGTCCTGAGTATGTTGATGTTGCTCGGTGGCTGTGAAACCACCCACGAAGACCTGATCGCCCGGGGTTATCCACCAGCGTTCGCCGACGGCTACGACGACGGTTGCAGCAGCGGCCGGCAAGCCGCCGGGGCGATCACCGGCCAATTCAGGAAAGACGTGCCGCGTTATCTCAAGGATCCGCGTTATGCCGAAGGCTGGAGCGATGGCTTCCGCCAGTGCCAGGCCATGCGCGAGAACGAAGAGCGTAATGCCTATCGCGAGCGCTATTGGGACGAACGTGAACGGGCCTGGCAGCAGCAGAAGGACCAGGACGCCGCCCGGGCCTATCGCTCGCCGTAAGTCGCGTACAGACATTCATCGAAACCAAAAGCCTGCGACCATGGCCCAAACTCCAATAGAGGAGAACACCATGAGTCGCGCTTTCGTCAACGAAGACAACGCCGCAGCCCAGGCCGATCAACCGGTCGAACGCCAGATCAGTGCGCAGCCCAATTACGTGACACCGTCCGGGTTTGCCCAGTTGCAGGCCCGCGTCGCCCAGTTGCAGGCACTGCATGGCCAGCACGCAGCCAAAGGCGACCAGACAGATAAACAGCGCATCGCCGACATTGAACGGGACCTGCGCTATTTCAATCAGCGCTTGCAAAGCGCCCAGGTCGTCGTGCCGACATCAACGGATCAGGTGCGGATCGGGCATTGGGTGACCTTCGTCGATGAGCATGATCACGAGCAGCGGGTGCAATTGGTGGGTGAAGACCAAGCTGATGCGGCCAGTGGACTGATCAACTGGGGTTCGCCGCTGGGGCGAGCGTTGCTGGGGGCGAAGGTGGGGGATGAGGTGATCTGGGAGCGACCGATGGGCAATCTCGCCATTGAAGTCATTGCAATAGCGCTTGATTAAAGAACCGAGCGGGCAGCACTTGTTAATACCATGAGAAAACACTTCAAAGCTTTCCAGCAGGCTCAAAAAAAGCAATAAGGCCTCTAACGCTAGAGCATAGCAACAGCAATTACATACTGTAGCAACATGTAACCGCAACATAAGGTCATAACGACAAGTTGGTGTCAAATCGGCAGCGTGCTATTGTTTTTCCCGCACCAAAACAGGTGCGCAACAATAGAGGAGAAACATGATGAGCGAACACATACTGGCAATGTCCGGTGACTTCGATGGTGACTTCAAGTCCTACCAACTCGTCAGTCGCGGCATTGAGTCAGCAGCGCTGACCATTGTCGAATGTGGCACCGCAGAGTGCACCGCCATTTTGTGCTAATCCCACTTTCAAGGTCGACCTGCACAGGGCGACTTTGATATCCCTAATCCCATTCATAGACAACTTCATTTGACATCCTACAGTTCGGATACAGTGATTGGCATCCGATTGGCCGCAGGCCGCTGTACGCGATATTCAATAACTGATGAGGAAATATCATGAACGAAAAAATCCTGAACATGTCCGGTGACTTCTATCTCGAGTTCAACGCCTACCAAGCGCCCGCCAACAACATCGCGGGCATGCTGGCAACGACAATGGAATGCAACACCTTTGGAACTTGCACCAATATTGGATGCTCGACACTCGGGTGTTAATCCCGCTTAATCGACATCGAAACAGGCAACACCTATAAACATAGAGCAGGCATTGCCTGCTCTATCCATGTCAGGAGCTATGGCATGCTAGTTAACGCTTTGAAGTTGGATCAGCGAGGGAAGTACCGGTACGCTTCAGACGGCGACATCGCCCTTTTTGAAAACAACCTGACCCGCCTGCATGCCGATGATCAAACCGTGCTGGATCACTTTGGCCTGAACAGGGAACAACTGGTCTCGTATATCAAGGAACCCGTCAATCAGCAGCCCTTGCCCGCCGCTGGCGAAGAGGCCTTGAATACGTTGAAAGAGAAATTGATTCATCTCGACAGCGTGAATGTCGACATGAAACAAGGCTCAAGCAACAAGGACAATTTTTATTGGTTTGGCTATCGCTTTTTTCTTTATTTCATCGATACGTTCAAGGCAGATGCGCGCTATTGGAATGCGTCAAGGCACATTGATGAACCCGCCTTGTTTGCCAGCCTTGAACGCTATGTCCTGGCCCGGGTTGGACGCACCTCGGAACAAAGCCTGGTCCATTATTTGAATACTCGGATTGCGGACGGCGATGACATTGACCTGGAAGGATTCAATCACCTTCTATGCACGTTGCCATTGCTGAAGTTTTTCGAATCCTACCCAGTGCTGGCGACATTGCTGTTTGACCTACTGGAAGACACCCTCCATTTTCTTTATACGGTCATTCGTAACTTTGCCGACGACGCTGAATGGTTGGAGGCGGAGTTTTCGATCCCTTCGCGGAAAATCGATGCCATTGAGCTCGGCCTGGGCGACCCTCACGGTCGTGGCGAAACGGTCTGCCAAGTCAAGATCGGCAGCACTGCATTGGTCTACAAGCCAAGGGCAAGCCGGGAGGCGCTGTTTTTCTATGGCCTTCTTGGCCAACTGCATGAGTGGACAGGCGCAGATTGTTTTTCTATCCATACGCCAAGAATCCTCAGCCGCGAACGGCACAGCTGGGTAGAGAAAGTCGAGAACCTCCCTTGCGATAGCGAAACAGACATTGGGCTGTTCTATCAAAAAATGGGAGCACAAATAGCCGTCATCCATGGATTGAATGGCATCGACTTTCACTACGAAAATATTATTGCGTGCGGCAACAGCCCGGTCATGATCGACCTCGAGTGTTTGTTCACGGCTTCCACCAGCGACCTGCTCACTGACCTGCCCGCAGGTTGCGCACTGTCCAATAGTTTTAAATTGGTCCAGCAGTCAATCTGCTCCAGCGGCTTCGTACCCTTCTCACAACAGCCCAATAACGACCAGAGCGGTCTGACCCGGCAAGCGCTATTCATCTCCACCCGCCATTCCCTGATTTTCGACGATGGTTTTTACCATTTGCGCAAAGTCGAATTCGAACATCACCTGATGCAAAAACATCTGCCGCTTTTGCAGGGTGAGCGCAAGGGACCTGAGGCTTATAAAAAAGAACTTTTCCAAGGCTTTGAAAAGGCCTATGGCGAACTGATGGTTCATCGGCACGCAATCATGCAGGTGGTTGAACAATCCGCAGGCGAACTGTCAACCCGGGTATTGCTCAAAAACTCTCAACGCTACGCTGATTTTATCGGGCTGATCCGCCACCCTCGCTTTATGCAGAACATGCTCGACCGGGAACTTCTGCTCGCCACCCTGTGGGAAGACCTGAAAGAACCCTATCGGGAAAAGGGCATTCCCCGCTATGAAATAGCCGACCTGGAACGATCCAGTATCCCGTGCTTTACCATGCCGCTGAACGGCAACTATTTTACGAGCGCACAGGGTGAAACAATTGAAATGGCAGCCGTGGAACCACCGGTAAAAAGCTGCCTGCGGAAAATAGCCAACCTGTCCCGCAAAGACTGGGCCTTACAACGCACCTTACTCGAAATCTGTCTGTTCCCAGAACCGAACGGACATCCTCCCTCCCCTATTCCGCAGACGCTGGCGAAACTTGAAACAGCGCCCCTGGCGGACCGACTCGACGCGCTACAGACCATCAGCGCCCGCCTCGAGGATCTGGCGGTAGTGGGCATGACGGAAGATGTAAGCTGGCTGTCTTTCCATACGCACCCCAGGACCCAGAGAAAATACCCGTTGCCCATGGATCACGGGCTGTACTCCGGTATCGCCGGGATTGGCTTGTTTTATCTGGGCCTGTTCAAGGTGAGCGGCGAACCGCACTGTCTGTCGCGCATGGACCAGGTGCTGCACTCACTGGAGCAACGCTTCGGCTTTTTCAGAACCGATTTGACGGTCAGTGCTTATCACGGGCTGGGGGCTTACCTCTATCTGCTCATCAATCGTCGCCAGGTCACTGGAGACGCCAGGCATGATGAAAAAATTGCCGGACTGCTACGCCAACTGATTGAAGTCTCTCCTGAAGACTATGATTTCGACTTCCTCGGAGGCTGTTGTGGGGCTGTGACCCTGCTGGCCAATATCCATGCATTGTCTGCACAGGAGAACGTGCTGCCCGCCATCCAACGCATGGTTGGCTACATCAAGGATCAAGTCCTGATTGAAGATGGCCAACTGCTGCTGCGTGATGATCGCTCGGTCATTTTGACAGGCTTGTCCCACGGCCTCTCGGGGGTCATCCATGCCCTGTGCAAAGCCTATGACGTGACCGGCGATGCGACCCTGGTGCCCTTGGCCCTCCAGGTGCTCGAAGGCGAAAACCGCTTGAGCCGGGACGGTTTCTGGCTGGACCTGCGGAACCTCGGCCCGGCGGACCATACGTCCAAGTGGTGCCACGGCGACGGCGGTATCCTTATCGCCAGGCGACAGCTCATGGCATCGATGGGGGACGCCCTGGACGACGCGGCCAGGCAGACCGTGCTCGACGATATCCAGCGATGCGAGAACAATCTCTGGCAGCACGGTTTCGGCGAGGGCTACAACCTGTGCCACGGGGATTTCGGCAATCTGATCTGTCTGCATGACTTGTATCGGCACTCGGATAATCCCGAAGGCATGAGCAGGGTCAGAAAGACACTCGACGGAATCGCCCGGCAGTTTTTCGAGGGACCATGGCTCGACAACGATCGGGTACCCGACGTCAGCCTGTTGACTGGAATCACGGGAGCGGGTTATGCCTTGCTGTACGAGATGGACCCGACCCTCCCCAACATTCTCTCCCTTGAATTCGCGGTGCCGGCGTAACCCCCATGAAAAACGGAGCCCGAAGGCTCCGTTTTTTCATGCAACCAACCGACTCAGGCCAGTTTTTTGTGCCGTACGCGATGCGGCTGGGCAGCGGCTTCGCCGAGGCGTTTCTTGCGATCGGCTTCGTACTCGGTGTAGTTGCCTTCGAAGAACACCGCTTGGGAATCGTCTTCGTATGCCAGGATGTGGGTCGCCACGCGGTCGAGGAACCACCGATCGTGGGAGATCACAATGGCGGCGCCCGGGAAGTCCAGCAAGGCTTCTTCCAGGGAACGCAGGGTCTCGACGTCGAGGTCGTTGGACGGTTCGTCGAGCAGCAGGACGTTGCCGCCCTCCTTCAAGGTCAACGCCAGGTGCAAGCGACCGCGCTCACCACCGGACAGGTCCTTGACGAACTTCTGCTGGTCGCCGCCCTTGAAGTTGAAACGGCCCACATAAGTGCGCGACGGGATTTCATAGTTGCCGATGCGGATCTGGTCGGAACCGTCGGAGATCTGCTGGAACACGGTCTTGCTGCCGTCCAGGTCTTCGCGGCTCTGGTCGACGCAGGCCAGTTGCACGGTTTCACCGATTTCGATGCTGCCCGAATCCGGCGTTTCCTTGCCCATCAGCATGCGGAACAGAGTGGATTTACCCGCACCGTTACCGCCGATCACGCCGACGATGGCGCCCTTGGGCATGGAGAACGACAGGTTGTCGATCAGCACGCGATCGCCGTAGCCCTTGGTGACGTTCTTGAACTCGATGACCTTGTCACCCAGGCGCGGACCGGCCGGGATGTAGATCTCGTTGGTTTCGCTGCGCTTCTGGAATTCCTGGGATTGCATTTCCTCAAAGCGTTGCAGGCGTGCCTTGGATTTGGACTGGCGGGCCTTGGCGCCTTTGCGCACCCACTCCAGTTCTTCCTTCATGGCTTTTTCATGGGCCGACTGCTGCTTGGACTCCTGGGCCAGACGATCGGACTTGGCTTCCAGCCAGCCCGAATAGTTGCCCTCGTATGGAATGCCCGCGCCACGGTCCAGTTCGAGGATCCAGCCAGCGACGTTGTCCAGGAAGTAACGGTCGTGCGTGATCGCAACCACGGTGCCTGGGAAGTCGTGCAGGAAGTGTTCGAGCCAGGCGACGGAATCGGCGTCCAGGTGGTTGGTCGGTTCATCGAGCAGCAGCATGTCCGGAGCCGACAGCAGCAGGCGGCACAGGGCCACGCGGCGCTTCTCACCACCAGACAGGTGTTCGACCTTCGCGTCCCAGGCCGGGAGGCGCAGCGCATCGGCGGCGACTTCCAGCTGGCGGTCCAGGTTGTGGCCGTCGCTGGCCTGCAGGATCGCTTCGAGCTTGGCCTGTTCGGCGGCCAGCTTGTCGAAGTCGGCATCCGGATCGGCGTAGGCGGCATAGACCTCGTCGAGGCGCGCCTGGGCGTCCTTGATCACACTGACCGCTTCCTCGACCACTTCACGGACGGTCTTGGTCGGATCCAGCTGAGGTTCCTGGGGCAGGTAGCCGATGTTCAGGTCCGGCATCGGGCGGGCTTCGCCATCGAATTCGTTATCGACGCCGGCCATGATTTTCAGCAGCGTGGATTTACCCGAACCGTTGAGGCCCAGTACGCCGATCTTGGCGCCGGGGAAGAAGGACAGTGAAATATTTTTCAGGATTTCCCGCTTCGGCGGAACAACTTTGCTCAGCCGATGCATGGTGAAGACGTATTGAGCCATGGTGAACCTAGCGTCAGTGACAGTTGAAAAGAACGAGCCAGGCCATGCGCGGCACCGGCATTTGACGGTCATCAATGCCTGCGCGCGGATAGAGCCTGGGGATCTGGAGCTGGAACGCTCTTGTTTGACCGGCAAAGCTACCTCAACCGTCGGTCAAGGTCCAGCCGCCAAGGACTGGCACTTTGCCACAAGTCAAGGCATGCTAGCCGCCCTTCGGGCGTCCGGCTTATAGTGCACGTCGCGCCAGTCCAGCAAACTGCAGGATTACAGCTTGTCCAACGTCACTCCGCCCCTGTCCCCTCGCGCACCCGCAGTCGTGTCCGGCTCGCCCCTGCGCGGGACATTGAAGAGCGCACTGGCCACGCTGGTGTTGCTGTTGCTCGGCTTGTTGTTCTGGCAATTGCTCGACCAACTGCGCGAAACCCAACAGCAACAACGCCAATACACCATCGACTACACCGCCGATCTCGCCGCGCAGGTCAGCCTGAACATGGCCCTGAACGCGCAAATCGCCCTCAACCTGCTACCGATCGTCGAACAACCCCAAACGGGCGACGAACAGCGGGCCCTGGTGCGCAAACTCCAGCAATCGCTCCCCGAATTGCGCAGCCTGGTCCTGCTGAGCCCCTCCGGCCGAGTGCTCAGTGACAGCAACGCCGACAGCCACGACGCCGACTACCTGGGCGAACTGGTGCGGCGCAGCCGGGCCCAGGCCCATTATTTCAGCAATGCCGAAGACGGCTCCGTGGTGCACCTATTGTTGCACCAGGCCAGCGGTAGCAGCCGTGGCTACTGGGCCCTGCGCCTGAGCCCGAACTTTTTCTCCACCCTGACCAAGCAGGCCGATATGGGGATGCGCCCGCTGTGGCTGGTAGAAAACCGTCTCAACCAGCAGATCATCAGCCGCGACGAGAGTCTGCCCTCGAGCAGCCCTACCCATTTGTCCCCGGATGACCTGGAGAACACTGTACTGACCGTGCCCTTGAGTAGCAGCGACTGGCAACTGCGGGGGCTGTTCGACCGTCGCCAGGTGATCGAACAATTGTTGCCGGCCTTCGTCGGCAAATGCCTGCTGGGCCTGGCGTTTTCGTTGTTGCCGGTGATTGCGCTCTTGAACATGCGCCGACGTCAGCGGCAGTTGCATGAAGGTCGGCGGCGCTACCAGGATATTTTCGAAGGCACTGGCGTGGCCTTGTGCGTGCTCGACCTGTCGGGGCTCAAGGCGTTTTTTGAGCGGGCCGGCCTGCACACGGGCGATCAATTGCGCGCATGGACAAAAACCTCCCATCAACTCGAGCAATTGCGCCAGGAAGTTCACGTCACCGAAGTCAACCAGATGGCGTTGAAACTGCTCAATGTCGATTCCTGCGATCAGGCCTGGCAACTGCTGGTCGGCAAGGGTGCGCAGGACAACAACCCCGTCGGCACGAAGCTGCTCGAGGCGCTGCTCGATCAACACAAGCAACTGGAGCTGGAAATCAAGCTCCAGGACGCCCATGGCCGCGACCAGCACCTGTGGCTGGTGCTGCGCCTGCCGGAAAAACAGCAAGACCATAACGCGGTCATCCTGAGCATCAGCGACATCACCAGCCGCAAGCTGATCGAGCTCTCGCTGCTCGAACGCGAGGGTTTCTGGTCCGACGTGGTGCGCACCGTGCCGGATCATCTCTATGTGCAGGACGTCATCAGTCAGCGGATGATCTTCAGCAACCACCACCTGGGCCAGACCCTGGGGTACGACCGCACCGAACTGCACCAGATGGGCGAGTACTTCTGGGAAATCCTGCTGCACAGCGACGATGCCGATCACTACCACAGCCTGCGCCAGGCACAGCGGCGGGGCGGGTACACGCAATTGTTGCAATGCCAACTGCGCTTTCGCCACCGCAATGGCAAATGGCGCTGCTTCGACATCCGCGAGCAGGCCCTGGCCCGGGACCGGGATAACCAGGTGACACGAATCATCGGCGTGGCCAAGGACGTCACCGAGCAGATCGAGGCCAGTGAATCGCTGCGTGACAGCGAACAACGCTACCGGATGCTCGCCGAAAGCATCAGCGACGTGATTTTCTCCACCGACAACAAGCTTTCGCTCAACTACGTCAGCCCGTCGGTGCAAGCGGTGCTGGGCTACACCGCCGACTGGATCTTCCAGAACGGCTGGCAATCGATCATCGCCAATCCGCAACAACTGACCGCCATCTACAGCCTGATGGACCGGGTCAGCAAGGCCCTCGACAAGCCCGATCAACTGGCCGAGCTGCGCAACCAGATGCAGACCCAGTTGTTCCTGTTCGACTGCCTGCGTGCCGATGGGCGCAAGATTCCCATCGAGCTGCGGCTGGTACTGGTATGGGATGAACACGGCGCGTTCGAAGGCGTGCTCGGCGTCGGTCGCGACATCAGCCAGCAGCGTCGCGCTGAAAAAGACCTGCGCATGGCCGCTACGGTCTTCGAACACTCGACCTCGGCGATCCTGATCACCGACCCGGCCGGCTACATTGTCCAGGCCAACGAAGCCTTCAGTCGCGTCAGCGGTTATGCCGTGTCGCAAGTGCTGGACCAGTTGCCCAACATGCTGACCGTGGACGAACAGCAGGAAGCCCACTTGCGCTACGTGCTCAAGCAGCTGCAACAGCACAGCACCTGGGAAGGCGAAGTCTGGCTCAAGCGCCGCAATGGCGAGCATTACCCGGCCTGGGTCGGCATTACGGCCGTACTGGATGACGAAGGCGACCTGGCCAGCTATGTATGCTTCTTCAGCGACATCAGCGAGCGCAAGGCCAGCGAGCAGCGCATTCATCGCCTGGCCTATTACGACGCCCTGACTCACCTGCCCAACCGCACGCTGTTCCAGGATCGCCTGCACACCGCGCTGCAATCGGCCGACCGGCAGAAGACCTGGGTCGTGCTGATGTTCCTCGACCTGGACCGCTTCAAGCCGATCAACGACTCCCTGGGCCATGCCGCCGGCGATCGGATGCTCAAGGAAATGGCCACGCGCCTGCTCGGCTGCGTCGCCGACGACGACACTGTGGCACGCATGGGTGGCGATGAATTCACCCTGCTGCTGCAACCGCGCGCCAGCCGCGAAATGGCGCTGAACCGGGCAATCAACGTAGCCGAGCAGATCCTCGCCAGCCTGGTCCGGCCCTTCGTGCTCGAAGGCCGGGAGTTCTTCGTCACCGCCAGTATCGGTATCGCCCTGAGCCCCCAGGACGGCAACGAACTGAGCCAATTGATGAAAAACGCCGACACAGCCATGTATCACGCCAAGGAGCGGGGCAAGAACAACTTCCAGTTCTATCAGGCCGACATGAACGCCAGCGCCCTGGAGCGCCTGGAGCTGGAAAGCGACCTGCGCCACGCCCTGGAACAGAACGAGTTCGTGCTGTATTACCAGCCGCAGTTCAGCGGCGATGGCAAACGTTTGACCGGTGCCGAAGCCCTGCTGCGCTGGCGCCATCCGCGACGCGGATTGGTGCCGCCGGGGGATTTCATCCCGGTACTCGAAGAACTCGGCTTGGTGGTGGACGTCGGCGACTGGGTCATCACCGAGGCCTGTCGGCAGCTCAGGACATGGCACCAGGCCAAGGTCCGGGTGCCGAAGGTCTCGGTCAACATTTCGGCCCGGCAGTTCTCCGACGGCCAGTTGGGCACGCGCATCGCCAATATCCTGCGCAGCACCGGCCTGCCGCCGGCCTGCCTGGAGCTGGAACTGACGGAAAGTATCCTGATGCGCGAAGTCAGCGAGGCGATGCAAATCCTGGCCGGGCTGAAAAACCTGGGCCTGAGCATCGCCGTCGATGACTTCGGCACCGGTTATTCGTCGCTCAACTACCTCAAGCAATTCCCCATCGACGTGCTGAAGATCGACCGCACCTTCGTCGACGGCCTGCCGTCCGGCGAGCAGGATGCGCAGATCGCCCGGGCGATCATCGCCATGGCCCACAGCCTCAACCTGGCGGTGATCGCCGAGGGTGTCGAAACCCACGAGCAGCTGGATTTCCTGCGCGAGCACGGCTGCGACGAAGTCCAGGGCTACCTGTTCGGCCGGCCGATGCCGGCCAATCGGTTCGAAGCGCAGTTCAGCAATGATGCGTTGTTCATGCTCGACTGAGGTTCTTCGGTGCCTGTAGTGGCCTCATCGCGAGCAAGCTCGCTCCCACAGGCTGATGGACACGCAGGTCCAAACGTGGGAGATTCTATGTTGCAGGGCAACCCTGCAACATAGGCGCTGGTTGGTATTCGCTCTGATTTTTCATCAAGGCAAATGCCACTCGGCAAAGCTTGCGGGCTAGCACCACCAATGCCTGGGTTTTTGAGAAGCCTCTCGCCAGGTACGACTCGTAAAATGGTTTCCATCTAGACGAGCGGCACGCGGTCATTGCGGCGATATGAGCGAGTCTGCGTATCTCGGGATCGCCTTTCTTGGATAGATACCGGGCGCCATTCTTTTTTCCGGAATCATCGACCCGCAAGTCCATCCCTAAAAATGCGATAAACGCATCGCTGTCGGTAAAATCGCCTCG
>NZ_FPIX01000040.1:0-54695 GCF_900119205.1 Pseudomonas sp. NFACC16-2
GATGCATTCCCACGCAGAGCGAGGGAACGATCGGGGCGCGGAGGTGGTGGAAGATCGTTCCTCACGCTCCGCGTGGGAACGCCGCCAGGGACGCTCCGCGTTCCGCTTCTGGACGGTGACGCAGAGCGTCACGGGATGCATTCCCACGCAGAGCGAGGGAATGATCGGGGCGCGGAGGTGGTGGAAGATCGTTCCTCACGCTCCGCGTGGGAATGCCGCCAGGGACGCTCCGCGTTCCGCTTCTGCAAGGTGACGCAGAGCGTCACGGGATGCTTTCCCACGCAGAGTGAGGGAACGATCAAGCGTGGCGGAGGAGCTTGCTCGTGCTGGGTGAGGCAGCAGCCCCTGCCCCGGCTCTATAATCGGAAATACTGTTGCATCGTACGGGAAAGCAGGTTCACGGCCTCATCGCCGTGTGACGCCTGGGCTCGCATGAACACCACCTCGTGCTCCTTGATGACCGGAAGGCCTTCGAGGATCTGCATGGCATCTGTCACACGCGCGCGGTCTATCAGGCTGACCGCCAACCCCGCCTCCACACACGCCTTGACGGCCTGGTTGGAGGGGCTTTCCAGAACGACTCGGGTCCTGCGGCCGCTTTGCCTGAGGGCCTCCATCATCGCTTGCCGATAAGGGCATTGCGCCGCATGCACCGCCAACGGCAGTGGCGCCATCGGGGCCATCGTCGTGTGGACCGGACCAACCCAGACCGGGGTGGTGGAAACCAGCACTTGCCCTCCAGCACTGGCCTGCCCCTTGGGCTGCACAACAACCGCTGCCTGGAGCTTGCCGCGCTGCACCAGGTCACGTAACGCGTAGCTTGGCGCGGTCTTGAGTTCCAGCACCACGTTGGGCCACGCGGCGGCGAAGGCCGGGAGGATGTCGCGGATGACATGCTCGGCGTATTCATCCGGCACCCCCAACGTAATGCGTCCCGCCAGCCGGGTTCCGTGCAGATCGGCCAGCACCCGGTCATGGGTGCTCAGCAGTTCCGTCGTTGCCACGAGCAGACGCTTGCCCAACGCGGTGAGGGACACCGATTGATTGTCCCGGTTGAGCAAACGCCCGCCAGCGACCGCCTCCAGGCGCTGAATATGCACGCTGACCGCCGCCGGGCTTTTGTGCAGTTGTTCTGCCGCCGCACTGAATTTGCCGATTCGCGCCACCGCATGAAAGGTACGGATCAAGTCGATATCGAGTATGGCCGTCATGATTCAATCTTCGTGAAGCACTGATGCATTACATTTTGATTTATTAGATTACGTCGGTTTCGTAGCCTGTGGTCATGAACCCGACTAAATCGATGTGCTGCCCTTCACTGCCCAAGCCCGACTGGCGCTGGCTGATTCCATTGCCACTGCTCGAAGCCGCGTTGCTGCTGACGTGGAGCTCCGGCTTCGTTGGCGCGCGTTTTTCCATTGATTACGCGCCAGCATTGCTGGTGGTGTTCTGGCGTTGCGTCGTGGTCACACTCGTCCTGTTGCCCTTCGTCGCCAGAGCGCTGCGCCGAACCTCGCCCGTCGTGCTGTTGAAAAATGCCGGCATCGGCCTGCTGGCGATGGCGGGCTACCTGGCCGGTATCACCCAAGGCATTGCGCTGGGTGTGCCGGCGGGCCTGGCCGCGCTAGTCGCTGATCTGCTGCCGATGGGCCTGGCGCTGTTGGCGGCGAGCGTACTCAAGCAACGACTGGCCTGGCAGGTCTGGGCCGGCCTACTTATCGGCCTGCTCGGCGTCATGCTGGTGACCCAAGGCGCGCTGGCGTGGGGCAACGCGCCCTGGTGGGCCTATGGCCTGCCGCTGCTTGGCATGCTCTCGCTCGCCGTCGCGACTCTGTGGCAGAAATACCTACCCTGCGCGCAAACACTGGGCCTGTTGCCTAACCTGTGGCTGCAATGCTGCGTTTCGGGCCTGGCCTTCGCCCTGGTCGAAGCCGCCCATGGCAGCCTCGCCCCGATACCCAGCACCGGCTTTGCACTGAGCGTCTTGTGGACTGCGGGCCTGTCGACGATGGGCGGCTATGGGCTCTACTGGCTGTGTCTGCGCCGCGCGACCGCCACCCGGGTCGCCAGCGTCCTGTACCTCAGCCCGCCCATTACGATGCTCTGGGCCTGGGTCATGTTCGACGAACCGCTTTCATGGCAGATGGTGGTGGGGATGGCGGTGTCCGGGATTGGCATCTGGCTGGTCGTCGGCACCGAAGCCCGGCAGGCCAGGCGTCCGGCGTCTGAGCACTAACCGCCCGGACTTGGCAGCGGGATGATGCCTGTGGCAGCGTAGGCTGGAATTTCAAACAACCCTCACGCCCACAAGCAAAACGGTAGCCATTATGATCTCGCACGTGTTTCTAGGTATCGGCGATTTTGATCGCGCCTTCGTGTTCTATTCAAAAGTCATGACCGGGCTGGGCCTGACATTGAAATTTAGCGACGCTCACAAAGGCTGGGCGGGCTGGATTGCCGAGCATTCACCTCGTCCGATTTTCGTGATTGGAAAACCCTTTGACGGCAAGATGCACGAACCCGGCAACGGACAAATGGTGGCTCTGCTTGCCCCCAACCGGGAAGCCGTGAGGAACAGCTACGCGACAGCGCTGGCACTGGGTGGGACGTGTGAGGGAGAACCCGGCTTGAGACCCCACTACCACCCCGACTATTACGGCGCCTACTTTCGAGATCTCGATGGCAACAAGCTTTGTGTCTGTTGCCATGATTCGGTGTCGACTTAGTCGTGGCACCACAGGCAGAACTTCTAGAGCCGTTGCGCCCGCCCTCCCGCCGTCTGAGCCAAACTGGCCGTCAGCACGTCCAATAAAGCCGCGACCTTGGGAAGCGTCCCACGGTTTTTCCGCCAGGCAAGATTGATCGCCATTCCATCGGTTGCCCACTGCGGCAGCACTTCAACCAACGTCCCCTCATCCAGTTGTCGCTGGACCAACCAGGACGGTAATTGGGCAATACCGCAACCCGCCAATACCGCAATCACCAGGCCCTCGCCATCGCCCACCACCAGCGTTGGCGAGACCTGTTTCCTGAGCGTTTCGCCCCGATGCCCGGCAAAATTCCAGGGGCTGACGTTTCCATCCGGCCAACCGTAGGCGATGCACTGGTGATGTTCCAGATCGAGGTCGATCAGGGGCGTGCCATGCCTGGCCAGATATGCAGGGGACGCACAGAAAATATGCCATTCGCTGCCAAGGTGGCGATGCCCCCACGTGGCCGGCCAAATGTCCGCGCCTCCCAAACGGATCACGATGTCCACGCCTTCCTGCACAGGATCGATAAAACCGTCGGAGAAGGAAAGGTGTGGCACCAGTTGCGGAAAGTCCTGCAGGCATCGCACGACGATAGGCAGCACCTGGGATCGGCCGAAGGCGCCCGGAAGGTCGATCCGAACTCTGCCACGTGGCTCGGTGTTTTCAGCGTGCAGCGACCACTCAGCCTCTTCCAGGTCGGCGAGCACGCCTGTGCAGGTGCGAAGAAAGACGCGCCCTGCATCCGTCAGCGAAACACGTCGAGTCGTACGTTCGAACAGTCGAACCCCAAGTCGGCTCTCCAGGCGAGCAACGCTTTTGCTGATCGCAGAACTGGTCAGGCTCATCCGCTCAGCGGCAGCCTTGAAACTGCCGGACTCGGCGACACAGACAAATACATCGATCCCCTTCAATCGCTCCGAGGAAAACATGGACATCCTTATTCATGAACTGAATTCAATCAACTGGAGAAAAAGCATCATAAATCAGAACTGGCTTCCTCAGTAAGCTTGGCTGCCGCGTATCCGTCCGCGCGACGACGCTGGTCCCTATAAACATCTCCGGTCGTATGAGGCAAGGATGCTCGCCACCCTTAAAAACTACCCCGCGTCAGTCAATCTGCTGCTCTGGGCGTCACTCATCCTGACGCTGGCCCGGGCAATCACACTGCCTTACCTGGTCATCTACCTGTCGGGCAACTTTGGATTGAACGTTGCCGACATCGGCCTGGTGATCGGCAGCACATTGATCATCGGCTCCCTGTTGAGCCTCTACGGTGGCTTCCTGGTGGACAACGTGTCCAGCCACCGACTCATCCTGGGGTTCAGCGGACTGTTCGCGGCGGGGTTTCTCGGAACGTTTCTGGCTCGCGATCTCTGGCTGTTCTACAGCTGCCTGGTGCTGATCAACCTGGCTTATGCCGTGATCGATATCGCGGTCAAGGCAGGATTCGGCAGCTTGCTCGCGGTGGCCGAGCGCAGCGAAGCGTTCTCGATCAAATACACCCTGACCAACATCGGCTATGCCGTTGGGCCATTTCTCGGGGCGGGAATAGCCGATCTGGACATCAGCTTGCCATTTCTATTGTCCTGCATGCTGGGTGCCGGGTTCTGCCTGGTCTATTTTGTCTGGGGCGACAGGGACCTGGCGGTCGTCGATGCGGGCCACTGTAGGAGCGAGCTGGCTCGCGAAAGCGCTAAACCCGTGCCCTTCCTGGCCGTGGGCAAGCTTCTGCTGCGCGATTACCGCTTGGTGTGCTTCACCCTCGGCGGCCTGCTCAGCGCGGTGGTCTTCGGCCAGTTCACGGCCTATCTCTCCCAGTACCTGGTGGTCACTACAACAGCGCAGTCCACCTACCGCATCATCAGCGCCCTTGTGACGACCAACGCGCTGATGGTGATCAGCCTGCAATACGTCATTGGCCGAAAGATTTCCCACCGTCATCTGAACCTGTGGCTGGCAGCGGGGCTGAGTCTGTTCATCCTCGGCCTGGCCGGCTTCGCGGTGGCCGACACCCTCCTGCTCTGGGTGATCGCCATGGCGGTGTTCACGGTCGGAGAGATCATCGTCTTCCCCACTGAATACATGTTCATCGACAACATCGCGCCCGACCACCTGCGCGGCATGTACTACGCTGCGCAGAATCTCGGCAACCTCGGCGCCGCCTCCGGGCCGGTGCTGTGTGGCGTCGTATTGGCAACGCAGCCACCTCACTACATCTTCTACATGCTCGCCCTGTTCATTGTTGCCGGTGGTGTGTTTTATTTCCTGGGAACCTGTCGGCTGATCGACTCGCCGGCCAAGACATAATGCATGGCCTGTGACGATCGGTACGACGCTCCGACGTTTCATGCCTGACGGCGCAGTGTCGGCCTGATCCTGTGGGAGCGAGCTTGCTCGCGATGAGACCGGCACATCCAACATCACCGTAAACTGACACACCGTTTTTCGCGAGCAAGCCCGCTCCCACAGTGGACTTCGGGTGTTCACAACATCTGAACACCACACAAAAACCCTGTGGGAGCGGGTGAAAATCACACCGGCGCTTTCAGCGTGTCATACGCTTCAAGCGACCGCAGCGAGTAGATGTAGGCCGCGCCCGCATTCAACGAAATCGCAGTTGCCAGGGCTGCTGCGACCTCCTCGCGACTCGCGCCGGCCTTGATCGCCGCGTCCGTGTGGGCGGCGATGCAGCCGTCGCAGCGAGTGGTGACGGCGATGGCGATCGAGATCAGTTCGCGGGTCTTGGCATCGAGTACATTATTTTCGCTGGCGGCTTCCCCTAGCGCCATATAGGCCTTGACCATTTTCGGGTTGCTGCGGCCCAGCGCGCCAAAGGCTTTCTGGATGGTGGGCAACAATTCGGACCAGTTATTGAACATGGCATTAACTCCTGAGTGGGTTGGGTGTACTGTTTTGACGCCCTCAGTTTTTCACTCTGGCGCCACTCGGGTTTGCTCAATGCGCTCAGGTTTTTTGGCGAAACGCTCAAATGAATGCGATCGATAAACTCATCAGCCTGGCCAACGTGCGCGGCAGCCTGGACCTGCGCTGTCAGTTCCAGGGCGACTGGGCCCTGGATCACGGGCAGCAAGCCTTGGGCACAGCCCCCTATCACATCGTGCTGGCCGGCGAATGCCGCGTCGAGTTTGCCGATGGGCAGCGCTTGCCCATGCGCGCCGGCGACATCCTGCTGTTGCCGCGCGGTGCCCCTCACGTCATGCACAGCCCTGGCAAAACGGTAACGCCGACCTCACCCCGGGTCGTGACCGGGGGCACCTTGCCGATTCATCGCATTGGCGGCGCCAGCGCGGAGCTGGACATGCTTTGCGGGGGCTTTCACTTCAACCGGGCTTCGTTGCTGTTCGGCGCCTTGCCCGAATACCTGGTGATTCCCAGCGGCGCATTACCAGCCAATGGGCCGTTGCCGGCGCTGGTGGAGGTCATGCGCGCAGAAGCGGATGGGGATAAGGTCGGTGCGCGCTTCTTGCTCGATGCCCTGTCACAGGCGCTGTTCACCCTGATTCTGCGTGCGCATCTGGCCAGCCAGGGACAGGACAGCGGCTCGCTGGCCCTGCTCGGCGATAAACGTCTGGGCCGGTCCTGGCAGGCCATGTTGGCAGACCCTGCG
Organism: Pseudomonas sp. NFACC16-2; assembly: GCF_900119205.1. Taxonomy (NCBI): domain Bacteria; kingdom Pseudomonadati; phylum Pseudomonadota; class Gammaproteobacteria; order Pseudomonadales; family Pseudomonadaceae; genus Pseudomonas; species Pseudomonas sp. NFACC16-2. Next base: position 6,382 of record NZ_FPIX01000040.1, read on the forward strand.
CACGCATGGACCATCCAAGGCCTGGCGGACATCGCGAGCATGTCCCGGGCCAATTTCATGCGCGCATTCGTCAAGGTGGCCGGCGTCTCGCCGTGGGTGCTGTTGACGCAAGTACGCATGGAGTTGGCCTTCAGCCTGCTCAGCCATTCACACTTGGGACTAAGCGATATCGCCGTACAGGTCGGCTACCAATCCCAGGCCGCGTTCAGCAAGAAATTCAAGGAAGTCTTCGGCGAGGCGCCAGGACGCGTGCGCCGCGGGATCCTGAGCCCAAGCGCGAGCTGATACTCAAGAAACATCCGCTCGCAGGGCCGGGTGCTCGCGCAGGCGCTCGACGATGTAGTCCACGAAGCTGCGCACGCGCATCGGCGCCTTGCTTCTTTCGCGGTAGACCACATGAACCGGTATCGAGGGCGGTTCATAAGGTTGCAAGACCCGGCGCAAGCGTCCGCTGTTCAGATAGTCGTGCAGTGGATAGTTCAAGCAGCGCATCAACCCAGCCCCATGAGCCGCCGCATCGATGGCCGTCTGTAGCGTGGCGCAGCTGAGCCGCGTGCGTGCCTTGAGGCCGCTGGCCGGCTGATGGAAAGGCCACTGGACCCAATCCTGATTGGCCTGCGTGGCGATCAGTCGATGATTGTGCAGGTCCTGCGGCACAACCGGTTCACCATGAAGCGCCAGGTAGCCAGGACTGGCGCAGACGAGTGAACGAACGCTGCCGACCGGTCGTGCGATCAATGAGCAGTTGGGCAGATGCCCCACCAGCACCGCCACATCCAGCCCTTCCTCGTGCATGTTCGGAAAACGATCGTGGTAGTGGGCGAATATCCTGATCTCGGGGTACTGATCCATGTAGCCGGCCAGCACCGGGGCCATGACATAGCGGCTGAACAGCAAGGGCAACAGGATCGTCAGGTTGCCTTGGGCCTGGACATGCCAGCCCTTGGCCGATGCCTCGGCCTCGTCAATCGCCTTGAGGATCCGTGAACAGTCAGCCATGAAGCCGATCCCGGCCTCAGTCAGCACGACCCCGCGCGTGCTGCGCAACAGTAACTGCACACCCAGTCGCGCCTCCAACCGAGCGATGGCGCGCATCACGGTCGGTCCGGAAACGTTGAGGCGCTGGGCTGCCGAAGCGAGACTGGGGCACTGCGACAGCGCATGGAACATCAGCATTTCATGGTGGCGAGCCATCAGGCGAGGCCTTTTACGACAGGCTTGAGCGTGACGTCGTCCCCCAACCGATCAGCGAGAAAGTCGACGAACGTGCGCACCTTGGCCGGCACTCGATTGCTCTTCTGATACACCACGTGAATCGGCAACGCTGGCGGCTCGAACGCCTTGAGCACCACCTCAAGTTCCCCATCGGCGACCTGTCGGGCTACTTGATAGGACAAGACCCGGGTCACGCCCCACCCCTGGCAGGCGATGTTGATCGCTGCCTGATTCGCGGTCACCACCAGGCGCGGATCAAAGCGCAAGCTCAGCGAATTGGCCTCGTCCATGAACTGCCAGTGGCTCAGCAAATGACTGGCCGAAGACATCACGATGTTGGCCTTGCTCAACTCGCCAGGATGCGTTGGCCGTCCGTGTCGCTGGAAATAGGCCGGGGCGCCACAAATCACCTGGCGCACTTCACCGACCTTGATGGCGTGCTGATTGTTTTCCTGCAAATGACCGATGCGGATCGCCACGTCGATGCCTTCGTCGGCGATGTTCACCACACGGTCGACCAACAAGGCGTTGAGGTGCACCGAGGGAAATCGATCCAGGTAATCCGTCAGCAAAGGCGCGATGTACAGCTCGCCAAACAGCACCGGAGCGGTGACCGTCAGATATCCGCAGGGGATCGAATAGCTGCCGGCAGCGGCCTCCTCGGCTTCATCGAGCTCACTCAGGATCCGGCGACAATCTTCCAGGTAGCGTTGCCCCGCTTCGGTCAGGTACACCTTGCGGGTGGTGCGCGACAACAGCTGGGTGCCAATCCGCTCCTCCATCGCCGCAATGGCGCGCGTCACGCTTGGCGGTGAAATACGCAGTCGGCGGGCAGCAGCGGCGAACCCTTCCTCCTCGGCCACCGCCATGAAAACCTGCATTTCCTGAAAGCGATCCATGGGTGGTCCAGTCTTTAGGGCACGTGGCTTGAATGGACTTGCCGGAAGATACCCTCCGGCAAGCACCTGCGGTTTGAATCAGGCTTGCTGCAAGCCCTTGGCGGTACGTTGCATGCCGACGAAATTCGGCAAGGCTTCGATGCTGCCCAGCCAGGCCCGGACATTCGGGTAGTCGGTCAGCGCGACGTTGCCTTCCGGCGCATGGGACACGTAGGTGTACGCGGCCACATCAGCGATGGTCGGTTGCTCACCGGCCAGGAACCGGCTTTGCCCCAACTCCGTCTCCATCACCTTCAACAGGGCATGGGAGCGCTTGATGGCGTCTTCGGCGTCATAGCCGGCGCCGAACACGGTGATCAACCGGGCGTTGGCCGGCCCCTGGTTGATCTGGCCCGCCGCCACCGACAGCCAGCGCTGCACCCGCGCCTGGGCAAGCGAATCACTGGGCAGCCATTGCCCCTTGCCATACTTGGTCGCGAGGTAGACCAGGATCGCGTTCGAGTCGGCCAGGACGGTGCCGTTATCGTCGATCACCGGCACCTGGCCAAAGCTGTTGATGGCGAGAAATTCCGGCGTCTTGTGCTCACCTTTCATCAAGTCCACGAATATCAACTCGGTTGGCAAGCCAAGCAGCGAGAGCATCAGCTCGACACGATGGGCGTGCCCCGACAGCGGGTGGCGATAAAGTTTGATCGCTTTCTCAGACATGACGTACTCCATGTTGTTTTGGGCTCGAAGCGGTGATCGCGTCGATGGCGCTATCCTCTGCTCCTGTCCCGGACAGCGGAATAACCAGCTTCTACAATCCAGCATTTCATCCAGTGAAACAGTCGGGCGGTGAGCCTAGTGGCCTATACGGTTAATTCGAGTACTCAAATTCGGGCGCCGAGGTTGAGCACACGAACCAGCCACGCAGGCCACTAGACCTCCAGCACCAAAGGCTCGCTCCCCTGGGCCGGTACGGCACAACAGATCAGCACTTCACCTTCGCCAACCGGTTCGGCCGGCTGGCTCAGGTAATGCACCTGGCCGCGGCTCAAGCGAGTTTTGCAGGTGCCGCAGGAGCCGCCGCGGCAACTGAATTCCGGGTTAAGGCCGCGCGCTTCGGCCAGCTCCAGCAGCGTCCCACTGCCCGGCTCCCAACGTGCCTCCTTGCCGGAACTGGCGAACAATACCTTCACCGCTTCATTCGCGGCCGGCACTTGCTCCGGCGCCGGCATGCTCACTTCGAGATCTCGCACGAGCGTCGAGGGCCCGAAGGTTTCCGCGTGGATGCGATCGTCAGGGATGCGCAGCTTGCGCAGCCCGTCGTACAACGCCTGGGTAAAGCTGCCCGGCCCGCACAAATAGAAGTCGTAGTCGTTGAGCGGCAGCAGCTTCTTGAGCAGTTCCACATCGATCCTGCCGGCCAGGTCATAGCCCTCAGCGCTCCCTCCATCAGTGGGTGGCTGGCTGACCAGGCGCAGGACCTGTAACTTGTCGCCGGCACGGGCGGCCAGTTCGTCGATCTCGTCACGGAAAGCCAGGTCGGCCACCGAACGAGCGCTTTGCACCAGCCAGACCGGGCGCATTCGGCTGATGCGTAGGCCCTGGTAAACCACCTCGCGCAACATCGACAACAACGGCGTGATACCTACCCCCGCTGCCAGCAAGACCAACGGACGCCGCTCGGTGGCCTGGACGGTGAAATGGCCCTGAGGCGCCCGCGCCTCAATCTCATGCAGCGTCTGCACCTGATCATGCAGGTGGGACGACACCGAGCCATCGCGCTTGACGCTGATACGCAGGAAATCATCCGACGGCGCACTGGATACGCTGTAGGTCCGGATCGATGGAGCGCTCTGTCCTTCCAACAAGATCCTCACCGGCAAATGTTGCCCGGCTTCAAACCGGGGCAAACCCAAGCCATCGCTCGCCTGCAAGTAGAACGAGCGAATGTTGTGGCTTTCATCCACCACCCGCGCAACACGCAACGCCCGCCAGCGGCTACGCAGCGCCTCGGCCTGCAAGCGCTCGGCGGCCTGCTCCCAACTGCCGGTCATCATTGAATTGGGCGAGTCGCCTTCCTCCTGGTCCTTCCAGCGCAGCGCAATGGCCGCTGGGCGATACACGATGCGTTGCGGGGTAAAGCGCAACAGCCGCTCGGCGCCCTGGAACGCGCTGATCTCGGGGTCGTCCAGCAGCACTTGCGCCGAGCCGCTCATTTGCAGCAGATCGCCCGTCCGGAAATCGACGAACACCAGCCCTGCCCGTGGATTGAGCAGGATGTTGCCCAGCGTGTTGAAAAACAGGTTGCCGGAAAAGTCCGGGATGGTCAGCGATCCATCTTCATCCATGCGCACAAACCCTGGCTTGCCACCACGGTGGGAAGCATCGACCTGCCGCTCGCCATCGCGTACCACGTAGGTGGCGATATAGAACGAATCGGCCACCGTCACCAGGCGCCGCACCAGCGGGTCGGACACGGTCAGTTGACGCGGCGCAACGGCCTGCGCGTCGACGAAGTGGTACTGGCGCAAGTTGATGTAGCGAGGGCAGTTGCCATACGCCTGGCTCACTGAAATCTCGAGCCCCGGGTCGAGCTGACGACGGACGACACCGTTCATGCGGTTGCGTCTGCGGGTGTGCAACTCGATCCCCAGCATCCCGATGGCATCGCCCTCGCCCATGCCCTCCTGGGCCGGGTCGTTCGGCTCAGGTTCGAGTTGGATGTGCAGGGTCTGCGGATCGGGTGAGTTCATGAAGCCCGGTTGTCCCGCGCGCAGGGTCGCCCAGACGTCGCCTTGCCGATCCACCGCCCCCAGCACCACGAAAGGCAGTTGGGCGTAGAACTCCCGATGCTGGTCCGGCATCCAGGTACGCGCCAGTTGCCGTTGACCGACACTGGCCATCATGTCGACTGCCCCGACGGAGCGCTGCAAGGCCAGCTCTCCTTCGTGCCAGGGCGAGGTTTTTGCTTGCAAGGCTACGTCCATCAGCTACTCCTCGCGCTCGCAGCATGAGCGCCTGCGCCAGTGCGCTACGGTTGGGGATTCTCCGCCTTCGTTTGCACGGCTGTGCAAGTGGCTGGAGTCATCTTCTGCCCAAAGCGACGGCGCAGGAATACGCACAAACTGCAATCCACCGTTTCATAAAATGGAATGGTGGAAGAACGAGCAATTGCCCGGACGGCGATCACGTCCTGATGCTGGCAAAGTTCTTGGTCAGCTCGAGCAAGGTCGCCCGCAACTCCGGCGGTCGCACGGGCTTGCCCAGGATCGAAATGTTCATGGGGTGCAGCGCATGGCGGATTCTTTCGATTTCATGACCGGTCATGATCATGGCGGGGACTTCCCAGCCCCGTTGCTCGCCAATCGTGGCGATGTATATAGCGCGGATGTCGCCATCAGCACGTTGGCGAGACGATGCGCAATGAGCGGTCGATGTTGTCCACCAATCGCAACTCTTACTGGCCCAACCGGGCATCGCGCAGGCAGGCGGTGAACAAGCCGATCGAGTGAAATCGGTTGGCGCAAGTCGATGTCCAGGGCCTAGGCCTGTCCATCGTCAAGCGCATAAGCCAGATGCTCGACGTCGACATACACATCCGCTCCAAGGTCGGACAAGCAAGTCCCGGCGCTGGTCATCACCGGGCATGAGATCGAGCGGATACGCCAATCGCTGCAAAGCCTGAGTATCTCGGTGCTGGCCAAGCCCGTGCGACCGCCGGAACTGCGAGCGGTATTGCTTGAATTGGTCAAGCGCATTAATCGCAAGGGCGAGGCCTCAGCTTACCTCAACCCACCCAGCCGATAGCCGTCTTGGGGATCACCTCGGACTCGTCGAGCTTGGACGCAAACATGCTCACGGCCTCAAGTGCGTCCGTGGTCCCGTTCCTGATTTGCACGATGACCGAACCGGCCTGGTCTGCCAGGGTTACACCGCGCAATGCGCCTTCATGGGTCATGTTCATGCTGGCGACGGCATCGCGGGTTTCGGAGAGGATCATGCCGATCATTTCGGCAATCTCCGAGGTGGAGCGACTGGTGCGCCCGGCCAGTTGCCGGACCTCGTCGGCCACCACCGCGAATCCCCTCCCCTGGTCCCCGGCCCGCGCGGCTTCGATGGCCGCGTTGAGGGCCAGCAGGTTGGTCTGGTCGGCAATGCCGCGAATGGTGTTGACGATGGCGGTGATCTCTTCCGAACGCGCGCCCAACTGCCCAACCAGACGCGCGGAAGAGCCAATGTTATCGGCAATCTCGCGCATCTCCTTGGCAGTCTGGTGGATCACCTGGGCACCCTGTTCGGCCACTCGTTCGGTCTCGGCGGAGATATGGTACGCACGGGAAGCGCCACGCGAATCCTCTTCGAATTTCTCCACCCGCTCGCTGATGTCACTGGCGAACTTCACGATCTTGCACAACTTGCCTTCGGCGTCGTAGACCGGGTTGTAGCTGGCTTCCAGCCAGACGACTTTGCCATTTTTGCCGAGGCGCTTGAATTGGCCGCTGAAAAACTCGCCGGCGTTGAGACGGCGCCAGAAATCACTGTACTCCGAACTGCCAACCAGGCTCGGTTCGCAGAACATCCGGTGATGCTTGCCCTTGAGCTCCGCCAACGTGTAATTCATGACATTCATGAAGTTATCGTTGGCGGTCAGGATGTGGCCGCCCAGGTCGAACTCGATCACGGCCATGGCCCGGTCGAGTGCCGCCAGCCGGCCACGTGTTTCTGCCTCGCTGGCAACCTTGGCGGTGACATCGAGTGCGTACTTGACCACCTTCACGACGCGGCCCTGCTCGTCCACTATCGGGTTATAGCTGGCTTCCAGCCACACGTTCTGCCCTTGCGCGCTACGGCGCTGAAACGTGCCGGAAACAAACTGACCGGCGCGCAACTGGTTCCAGAATTCACGGTACTCGGGGCTGCCCACCAGCGCCGGGGTGCAAAAATCCCGATGGGACAGGCCGGCCAATTGATCCGCACGGTAGCCCATCGTGCCAAGAAAATTTTCGTTCGCCCGAAGGACCTTGCCGTCGGGGCTGAACTCGATAACAGCCATCGACCGCTCCAGGGAGCCTACCAGTCCTTTGTATGTTGCCAATTCGGCCGTCCTAGCCGTCAGTTCGTTTTTTAGTGTTGTATTAAACATGACGTACCCTCGGTGAACCCTGAAAGTAACCGGACCTTCTATTCATATCGGCGCGCTGACTGAAGGCTGAACGGTACGCGGTAATCATGTTTCGGCGCCAAAACCCAACGAATCCATCAACCAGGTTCTAAAGGCCTGCACTTTGGGGGTGTCGGCTGTTTCATGCGGGCTCACGAAATAAAAGCCGAGGTCAGATTTCAATCGCAGATCAAAGGGTGCAATCAATCGCCCGGCCTTGAGGTCATCCTCGACATAGGTCGAACGCCCAATGCACACCCCCAGACCGTCAACCGCAGCCTGAACGGCCATCATCGCAAGGTCGAATGTCAGCCGGCTGCCTTCGGCCAGTTTTTTCGGCTGGCCAGCGGCGCTCAACCAGGCACTCCAGTCGTCGCGGGTCACCCCACTGACCTGCAACAAGGTGTGCCGGGCCAGATCGCACGGATTCTCCAGGACTTTCGGACCTTGCAGCAGCCTGGGGCTGCACACCGGAAAGATCTCATCGGCCATCAGCCAGTCCGCCCGCAACCCCTTCCAGTCCCCGGAACCGTAACGAATGGCCGCATCGACGCCGCCCTCACGAAAATCCACTCGTTCGGTGGATGCCGTAACGCGCACGTCAATGTTGGGAAACGCCTGCTGGAATGACGCCAGTCGCGGCAACAACCATTTGGAAGCAAATGAAACCAGGGTACTGATCGTCAAGATGCTGTTGCTGCGGCTCTGCAGCAACGTCTGCGTGCAATAGCGCAACTCATGGAACGCCGCGCGAACGCCCGGGAAATAGGCATGTCCTTCGTCTGTCAGGGCCAGGCCATCCTTGAGCCGCAAGAACAGGCGCACGCCCAGTTCTTCTTCGAGCCGGCGAATTTGATGGCTGATGGCTGTCTGCGTGACGTTCAGCTCTTGCGCAGCCTTGGTAAAGCTCATATGCCGAGCGGCCGACTCGAAAGCTTTAAGGCCATTGAGGGAAGGGATTCTGATGGCCATTGGGCTCGGCTTGCTCATGAGATTTTGTCATACGCTAGCACTGAAGATGTCGTTTGAAAATGTTCCGGCCCTCGCGGATTCTGACAGCACGTCCCCCCGTCCTCGAGGAAACCATGAAACTGTACTTCGCCCCCATGACCTGCTCATTGTCCCCGCACATCGTGCTGCGGGAATTGGGCCTGCCATTTGAATTGATTCGGGTCGACAACAAAACCAAGCGAACTGCCGATGGGCTCGATTTCCTGAGCATCAACCCCAAGGGCTACGTGGCAGCCTTGGTGCTGGATAACGGTGATGTCCTGACCGAGGGGCCCGCCATCGTCCAGTACCTGGCCGACCTGGTCCCCGCAAACACGCTGGCGCCGGCCAATGGCACTTGGGAGCGGGTTCGCTTGCAGGAATGGTTGAACTTCATTACCTCCGAAGTTCACAGCGGATGTGCGCCGCTGTTCAACGCCGATATTGCAGAGTCGACCAAGGCCATCTTCAGGGCAAAACTGTTCAGGCGCCTGGACTACCTCAGCCAGGCCCTTGAACAACAGGATTACCTGATGGGCACCTTTGGCCTGGCCGACAGCTATTTGTTTACCGTCCTGAACTGGCTGCCGTTGTTCAATATCCAGATCAGGGATTGGCCGGCACTGGCGGCGTTCATGGCGCGAATCGCAACACGCCCCAGCGTCCGGGCGGCCATGGCGGCGGAGGCGGCGTAGTCGTTGGCGGCACATTCAACCTCAGGTACAACCTGACCTGCGGCTATCGCGAGCAAGCTCGCTCACAGTTGCCCGGGGTGATTGTGAGATTCGAGATACACCTCGGCCGTCCTGTGGGAGCTTGCTCGCGATGACGGCGGCAGCCCAACCTCAGCCAATCAGATTCGCATACACCGGCCGGTCGATATTGCCACCGGAGAGAATCACCGCCACCCTTTTCCCCCGCATCGTTTCACGCTCCTGCATCAGCGCTGCCAAGGCGGCCGCGCCGGCACCTTCGGCGAGGTTGTGGGTGTCGGTGTAATACGCCCGCATGGCCCCGGCAATTTCAGCATCGCTGACCGCTACGATTCTCGCCGCTCCGGCCCCATAGATGGCAAAGGCCTCGGGAACGGGTCTGCGCACGGCCAGGCCGTCGGCAAAGGTATTTGCCGACGCGGTCTCGCATAGCCTGCCCGCTTCAAACGACAACTTCGCCGCGAGGGCCTCGGTGGACACCACGCCCACCACCTGGGTCTTCAGGCCCAAGGCATCGCGGGCGGCGATGACCGCGCAAATCCCCGAGCCGCAGCCTATCGGCACATAGACGGTGTCCAGGTCCGGCACCGCGTTGAACAGCTCAAGCCCATAGGTCGCCACACCCTTGACCAACTCGGGATGGAACGGCGGCACCAGGTAGAGGCCATGCGATTGCGCCAGGCGTACGGCCTCCTCACGGGCCTCATCGAAATCGCGGCCATACTCGACCACCTCGCCGCCAAAACCGCGCATGGCGTTGTTCTTCTCCACCGAGTTACCTTGCGGCACGACGATCAACGCTTTCAAACCCAATGCGCTGGCCGCCAGCGCCAGGCTCTGGCCGTGGTTGCCGCGAGTCGCCGTGACGATGCCTTTTGCCTCTGGGTGCTCGCGCTTGAGCCAGCGCACGAAGGTCAGGCCGCCGCGTACCTTGAAGGCCCCCGTCGGGGTGTGATTCTCGTGCTTGACCCACACCGTGCAACCCAGCCGTTCAGCCAACAAGGGCCAGGCGTACTGGGCGGTGGCGGGCATGACTTCGTATAAGTGGCGGGCAGCTTGTTCGATATCGTCGCGAGTCAGTGTGTGCATGATGGACCTCCGGGTTTTGCCCAGTCTAATCAGGGCACCACCGGCGGGCTTTCAGAAAACTGACCTGACTTTCTGCTTCTCTCTTCACTACTATGCTGTTCATGAACCCTCGAAACCGCCAACAGCCGCCCCAGTCCGAACCGATCCGTCGTATCGAAGCGGGGCCGTGGGCGATCGAATTGCTGCCCGGCTGCGCCTACGCCACCCGCTATGTCGCCACCCAGTCGGCGATCGGCTTTGCCTTCGACAGCCAGCGCGGCCTGCACGCCATCGGCAGCGACCGCGTGCAGCCCTTCGAGGCGATCCCCAACGGCCTGGCATTCGTCCCCGCCGAATGCGACGTGTTCTCCGAATCCCCCAAGGGCGGAGAATACCTGCGGGTCGTGCGCACCGACGGTGTGGCATTGCCGGGGGAACATGCGTTCAACAACCGTATTGACCCGCAGGCCATCACCCTCGCCCTGAGAATACGCAGCGCACTGCTGCGTGCCACCGCAGACGATGACTGGGAGGCCTGGACGCTCGGATTGGCTGAACGGGTGAAGGACCACAAGACTTTTTCTGTGCCCCCCCACGGCTCCATCACCGGCGGGCGCATGCGCCTGCTCGACGAGTTCATCGATGCCGGTCTCGACGGTCCGCTGGGGGTCAAGGAAATGGCCGGGCTGCTTGGCTTGTCCGAAGGGTATTTCATGCGGGCATTCAAGAATGCCACCGGCAAAAGCCCGCACAGCTACCTGATCGACCGGCGCCTGGCCAAGGCACGGACGCTGATGCGCGACTCAACCGCCCGACTGATCGATATCGCCCACACTTGCGGCTTCAACTCCCAGGCGCACATGACCACACTGTTCAAGCAACGCCTTGGCGTCAGCCCGGCGCAGTTGCGGGGCTATTCGAGGCCCTGAACGGGCCGGGCAAGCCGCTAATTCGGGTCACCTGAAACACGAGTGGCGCTCCAAATCAAATCGCCATCAGATGGCCTTGCAAAAACACCCGGGCCGTCTAGATTCAAACCTGTCATCAACCACATCATCAACCACACCTGACAGCCCTTCGGGCGAGAGCGTCTATTGGCCTAAAACACACACTTGGCGTTGCTTTCAATTACTGACACGGAATCAGTCAATAACAACAAGAGGGATGCTTGATGAAGCATGGCCGTGGGTATCGTTTGCTCTCGCAAAAAGGCGCAGCCGGACATTTCTGGCTGTCGCTGGTTTGCTTTTCCGCCCTGGTGATCGCCAGCTTCTTGCTGTTCGAACAACAGATCCAGGACTTGCTGACCCATCTCGACCTGTACCAACCCTCGACGCCCGCGCAGAAACTCTACCTGGCGTTGTTGCTGGTCGCCCTGCTGGCACTGGACGTGGTGCTGCCGGTGCCGTCGAGCATGGTTGCGCTGCTGGCCGTAGCCATGCTCGGCAGCGTGGGGGGTTACCTGGCGATTTTCGTGGGGCTGTGCCTGGGCGCCGGGTTGGGCTATGCCCTGGGCGCCGGCTATTTGCGTTTGTTGTCCGGCCGCCTGGGCCTGCATCAGCGCCAGCCGGGGCAACTGGCGTACCGGTTGGGCACACTGTCGTTGATCTGCCTGCGCGGGGTCCCGGTATTGGCGGAAACTTCAGTCGTCGCCGCCGGTATGCAAGGCTACCCTCTGCGCGCTTTCATCCTGGTCACCACCCTGGCCAACGCCGGCCTCGCGCTAGCCTACAGCGCCATTGGCACCTTTCTCGTCGAGCAGAACGCGCTGTTGGTGACCTTGCTCGCCAGCATGGTATTGCCCGGGCTGTTCATCGCCGGCTACAGCCTGTTCAAGAGCCTTCGCCGCAGCGACGCGGAGCAACCGTTGCACGGGCGCTTCAAGGTCAGCTACGACTACCCGGTGGTGTTCACCGACCATGTATTCGATCCGCTCAATCCCTGCCTGCACCGCCAGCTCATGGCCGGCCACAGGGGCCCGGTCACGGTGTTGATATTCGCCGATGAACAACTGCTGCACAGCGCCCCGCACCTGCAGGAACAGATCAACGCCTACTTCGCCAGCCACTTTCCAGACCTGCACTTGCAGGCGCCGCCGATTGCGGTCCCGGCCGGCGAGTCGAGCAAGGATTCACAGGTGTTGCAGCGGCTGTACACCGACATGCTGCAACATGGCTTGGACCGGCATTGCCATGTGCTGGCCCTCGGTGGCGGCGCGGTGCTGGATGCGGTGGGCTACGCCTGCGCCACCTTCCACCGTGGCATTCGCCTGATTCGCATCCCCAGCACCGTGCTCGCCCAGAACGACGCCGGCATCGGTGTAAAAAACGGCATCAACGCCTTCGGCCAGAAGAACTTGCTGGGTGCCTTCTATCCCGCCACCGCAGTCATCAACGACTTTCAATTGCTGACCAGCCTGACCCGACGCGACCAGATCGCAGGCCTGGCCGAGGCGGTCAAGGTGGCGTTGATCAAGGACCCGGCGTTTTTCCAGTGGATGGAGCAACAGGCCGACGCCCTCGCCCACTTCGAACATGGGGCCAGCCGCTATGCGATCCGCCGCTGCGCCGAATTGCACCTGGCGCACATCACCGGTGCCGGCGACCCCTTCGAACGCGGTAACGGACGGCCCTTGGACTACGGACATTGGGCCGCTCACAAACTGGAAAATCTCAGTCAGCACCGACTGCGCCATGGTGAAGCCGTCGCGGTGGGCATGGCCCTGGATGGGCTTTATGCCAATGCCCTGGGGTTGTTGAGCGACGGCGACACCGAACGGGTGCTGAACCTGCTGCTCAAGCTCGGCTTCTGTCTGAACCCGCCAGAACTGACCTTGAAAGATGCACTGGGGCGCTCGCAGGTCTTGCTGGGATTGGAGGAGTTCCGCCAGCATCTGGGCGGGCAACTCTCCATCCCCATGTTGAGCCGGATCGGCGAGTCGGTGGACTTGCATGAAATCGATACCGCGCGAATGGAGCAGGCATTGCAGCGGCTGTCCACCCAGGTCGAGCTTGCGCCGATCCTGAACGAGCGCTGTGCGCAATGAACCAGACGGCGCCGAACCTCAAGACCTGGCTGACCCTCGGCCGTGTCTCCAACCTGCCCACGGTGTGGACCAACACCTTGGCCGCCGCCCTGCTCGCCAGCAGCGCCGGGGCCCTGGCACCGCCGTCTTCCCTGGTGTGGATCCTGCTGCTGGTGGCCCTGTCGCTGCTGTACCTCGCCGGCATGCTGTTGAACGACCTGTTGGACGCCGACTGGGACCAACAACACCACAACCCCCGCCCCATAACGCTGGGCCTGGTGAGCCGCCAGCACGTGCGGCTGGCCACTGCGTTGTTGCTGGTGCTGGCTGCCGCCTCGCTGCTGGGCCTGAGCCAGTTGATCGAGCAGCCGCACTGGCTGCTGGGCAGCGCGACCCTGTTGGTGGGCTGCATTCTCGGTTACAACCTGCTGCACAAGAGATACGCCCACAGCGTCTGGCTGATGGGGGCCTGCCGCTCGGCGCTCTACCTCACCGCGGCGGCCAGCCTGGCGATGCCGGCGGGACCGATCTGGCTCTGCGCCATTTTGCTCGGTGTCTACATCAGCGGCCTGACCTACCTGGCCCGCCAGGAACACCGCAACCAACTGATCAGCCGCCTCCCCCTGCTCCTGATGCTGAGCCCACTGGCCTTGGCAGTCTATGCAGGCAGCACCTGGTTTTGGCCGGTGCTGCTGTTATGGCTTGGCTGGTTGGGCTGGCATTACTGGCACAACCTGGCCAACCCTCGGCAACGACGAGTCCGCGCCTTTATCGGCGCTGGCCTGGCAGCCCTGCCGCTGTTCGATGCCCTGGTGCTGGCCGTGGCTAACCAGCCCTTGGGCAGCCTGTTATGTGTCGTGGTGTTTTTCCTGCTTCCCCATTTCCAGCGCTGGATCAAACCAACATGAACACGGACGTTACTGCAGCGGCATCGGCGGCCCTCGACATGCGCCACGACTGCCTGAACGAACAACGCCAGCCCTTCATCCGCCATCTCGATGAAAGCGAACGGCGATGGTGGCATCAGGCACAGGAACAGCTTGCCCTAAGCCCGGACGCCAACACCGCGGCGCTCATGAGCAGCCAATGCAAGCGCAACCTCAAGGAGCGTGCGCAACCTGGCTGCGATGGCTGGAGCAACGTCCAGCTGGCGCGGGCGTTGCTGCTGGCCCAGGTGCTGGAACAGCAGCCCGCCGCCGGGCAAGTCCCGCTGCTGCACCAATTGTTCCTGTGGGGCGACGACCAGGAAAAGGTCGCCACCTTGAAAGCCCTCGATTGGCTCGATAGTCGCGGAGCGTGCGTGGAGCTTGCACGCCAGGCCGGGCGCACCAGCAACAGCCAGGTGTTCGCCGCCCTCGCCCTGGACACCGCCTACCCATCGCGTCACTACAACGAACAGGCCTTCAACCAATTGGTGCTGAAAGCGCTGGGCATGGGCCTCGACGTACGACGCCTGATCGGCCTGGCGCAACGACACAGCGTCACCCTCAACCAGTTGGCCCTCGACCTGCTGGACGAACAACTCGCCGCCGAACGAACGGTGTCCGCCGGGCTGCCCCACGTCATTGCCTTCGACCTGCTGAGCCCGGCGCAACATCAGCGCCTGGCCGGCCTGGGCCAGCAACAACGCTTGCCGACGCAATGGCACGAGCACCTGGGCGGCGTTTCGCCGAACTGATGGCCCACCTCCCCCCGCTTTTTTTGACGAGGATTCACCATGCCCAAGTACTTTGACCCGCATATCCACATGGTCAGCCGCACCACCGACGATTACCAGAACATGGCGGCCGCCGGCATCACCGGGGTGATCGAGCCGGCCTTCTGGCAGGGCCAGGCCAGGACCAGCGTCGGCAGTTTCATCGACTACTTCGACACGTTGTTGGGCTGGGAGCGTTTTCGCGCCAGCATGTTTGGCATCCATCACTTCTGCACCATTGGCCTGAACCCCAAGGAGGCCAATGACCTGTCGGTGGCCAATGAGGTGCTGGAGATTCTGCCGCGCTACCTGGTGAAAGACGGCGTGGTGGCGGTGGGTGAAATCGGCTACGACGACATTACCCCGGAAGAAGATCGCTTCCTCGCCGCGCAATTGGAGCTGGCCAAGCAATTCAATCTGCCGGTGCTGGTGCACACCCCGCACCGCGACAAGATAGGTGGCACCAAACGCACGCTCGCCGTCATCCGCGAGGTCGGCATCGCCGAACACCTGGTGATCATTGACCACCTCAACGAACTGACCCTGCCCCTGGTGCTGGACAGCGACTGCTGGCGCGGCCACTCCATCTACCCCAACACCAAGATGTCGGAACAACGCATGGTCGCGCTGCTGCAGCAGTACGGCACGGAAAAAATGGTGGTCAACAGCGCCGCCGACTGGGGCATCAGCGACCCGCTCAAGGTGCCCAAGACCGGCCAGGCAATGTTGGCCGCAGGCTTCAGTGAAGCCCAGGTCGAACAAGTGCTGTTCCACAACCCGGTGGACTTTTTTGCCCAGAGCGGCCAGTTGGACAAAGCCCTGGTCAGCACGCCCCTGCCCATCGATCAGCGGCGGCAATGGCAGGACAACTCCGCCCTGCGGGGCCAGGAACCGGTGATCAAATGAGCGCCCGCACGGGTTGGACGGCCACGCAGATCGGCTATTGCAGCAACGTGCACCCGACCCATGACCTGGGCGGGCTACGCGCTTGCGTCGAACGGCATTTCCAGACCGTACGCACACTGCGCGGGCTCGACACGCAGGACAGTGGATTGTGGATCAGCGCCCTCGCCGCCGCCGAACTCCAACACGCGCCGACCCGTGCGGATTTCCTCGACCTGCTGCGACGCAGCGGGCTACGCCTGACCTCGCTCAATGGGTTTCCCTACGGCCAATTTCACCAAGGCGCGGTGAAAGCCGACGTCTACCTGCCCAGCTGGGCCGATCCGCAGCGGCTGGCGTACAGCCTGGACCTGGCTCGACTTCTCGCCCAGGCCCTGCCAGCGGACTGTGCCCAGGGGGTGATCTCCAGCCTGCCGCTGGGCTATGCCGCCCACTGGAGCCCGACGCTACAGCAACGTGCCGAGCAGCAACTGCGCGAGCTCACTGCCGGGCTGGCCCGGCTGCAACGGGAGACGGGCAAGAAGATCGTGGTCTGCCTGGAGATGGAGCCCGATTGCGTGCTGGAAAACACCGACCAGGCCATCGCCTTCTTCCGCCACTGGCAAGCCACGGATCCGCACCATGAACACCTGGCGCTGTGCTTTGACGTTTGCCACCAGGCCGTGATGTTCGAAGACTGCTATCAATCACTGGACCGATTGCGTCGGGCCCGGGTCCCCATCGGCAAGATCCAGTTATCCAATGCACTGATTTGTCGCCTGCCTGAGGACGAACACCGGCGCGAACAGGTGCTCAAGACATTGAGCGGTTTTGCCGAGCCCACCTACCTGCATCAAGTGAAGGCCCGCGATGGACACGATCGGTTATCGGCCTGGGCCGACCTCCCCGCGGCCCTGGACGATTGTGAGCAGAACCGCATCTCTCATCCCGAGCTGAGGATTCACTTCCACATTCCGCTGTTCAGCGAGCAGTTGCTGCTGCCCGAACTCAGCGGCAGCCAGCTTGCCCTGTCGCAGACTTTCGACTTTTTGGCCGACCATGGGGATTTTCGCCCCGTACTGGAAGTGGAAACCTACAGCTGGGGCGTCCTGCCCAGCCAATTGCGGCCCACGACCGAGCATGCCCAACTCCAGGGCATCGCGGCGGAGTTGCGTTGGGTCGAGGATCAATTGCAACAACGCCGCTTGCTGCAACCTCAAGCACTGGAGGCCCACGCCCATGCGCTCTGATCCTGCGCGCCAGCCGCTGCTGCTGATCAACGTGGTCGGCCTGACGCCCGCGCTGTTGGGTGCCGCGACGCCCTGCATCAATGCCCTGTTGAAAACGGCCAAGATGGCCACGCTGCAGCCAGTGTTCCCGGCGGTCACCTCGACCGTGCAGGCCTCGATCCTCACCGGACAACCAGCGTCGGAACACGGCATCGTCGGCAACGGCTGGTATTTTCGCGATCAGGCCGAAGTGCGTTTCTGGCTGCAACCCAATGCACTGATCCAGGGGGAAAAGGTCTGGCAGACACTCAAGCGTCTGTACCCCGGGTTTCGCTGCAGCCAGTTGTTCTGGTGGTACAACATGTATGCCGACGTGGACGCCGCCATTACCCCTCGGCCCCACTACCCGGCCGATGGTCGCAAGCTGTTCGGCCTGTATTCGGCGCCGGCCTCGTTGCATGAACGTATCGAACAGCAGATCGGCGAGTTTCCCTTTCCGAGTTTCTGGGGACCGGCGGCCGGCATCGCGTCGAGCCGCTGGATCGTCGACTGCGCCATCGCCGAATTCCAGCTCAACCGCCCCGACCTGCAATTGATCTACCTGCCCCACCTCGACTACAGCCTGCAACGCCTGGGGCCCGATCACCCGGCGATTGCCGACGAGGTACGGGCCATCGACAGCGAAGTCGGGCGTCTGCTGGACTTTGCCCAAGCACAAGGCGCGGCAGTGATGCTGCTGTCCGAATACGGGATCGAAGCCGTCACCCAATCCGTTTCCATCAACCGGTTGTTACGTGCCGAGGGCTTGTTGCAGGTCCGCCAATCACTGACCTGGGAGTTGCTCGATCCCGGTGCCAGTGCAGCGTTTGCCGTGGCCGATCATCAGGTCGCGCACATCTACGTGAAGCAGGCGTGCGACATCCCCCGCGTCAAGGCGCTGTTGCAACGCCAGGCCGGCATCGAGCAGGTGCTGGATAAAACCGAACAACGGGCCTGGCAACTGGATCATCCCCGCAGCGGCGAACTGGTGGCCGTGGCCGCGCCCGGTTACTGGTTCGATTACTACTACTGGTTCGACGAGCGCAAGGCTCCCGACTTTGCCCGCACCGTGGACATCCATCGCAAGCCAGGCTATGACCCGCTCGAGCTGTTCATCGACCCGGCCATTCGCTTCCCGACATTTAAAGTGGCGCGCCGCCTGCTCCAGAAAAAGCTCGGCTTTCGCTACTACATGGACCTGATTCCGCTGGACACCCGCCTGGTCCGCGGCAGCCACGGACGGCTGCCCACGAGCGAGAAGACCGGCCCGCTGCTCATCACCAATTGTGATCTGTCGTTGCCACAGCACCTTGCGGCCACGGCGGTGAAGCAACTGCTCCTGGAACACTTCCGGGGGCACCCTCATGCCGATACGGCGAATGCCAAGGAGCTTCCATGCGGCGAGCCATTTCCATCACTGTTCTAAGTGCCCTGGCCGGTTTGGCCCAGGCACAGGACACCCACAATTTCGATTGCAGCAACTTCCTGCAATTTGGAACAGACATCAACCAGACTCGGACCGCGTTTGCCCAGAGTCCCGAGACCATGGCCTGGAACTGGTTCGTCTGCTTGAACCAACCCAGTACCGCGCAAAGCAGCAATCTCGTGTGGGAGACGATGAAGCCCTCGGACCAGGTCTACCTGCCCAACGGCGCTCCACCGGGCACCTATGACAGCTCCGCGCCGCTCCCGGCCGCGGTGGTGACGCAAGCCAAGGCACAAGGCATGGACTTGTCCCGGTCCTTCCATAACATCAATGCCACCCAACAGGTCGATGGCCTGATCCTGCAAATGGGTGGTGCCGTGCCCGATGCCCAACAAGGCCACCCCGTACGCTTTCAGTTGCTGATGGGCAAGGACACGTTCGATTACATCGTGAAGAAGCAGGTCTACAACGTGAATGGCCAGGCCGCCCTGGCCGAGGACCTGAACTTCCCTCCCACCGCCTGGGAGTTGAAAGCCGCGTGGCTGTGGATCGGCACAGACACGACCTACCGACAAACCCTGGTAAACGACGGCTACTACATTGCCCAGGCCTACTACCAGCAGGACGACGGTACTTACCAGGTCGGCTATGTGGCATTGAGCGGTCTGCATGTCGTCAACAAACTGAATGCCGACTGGGTCTGGACCACCTTCGAAAACATCAACAACAGTAAATACACCGTCACCAATGCCGCCCCGCCTGCGCCGATGACCAACACCACGGGGCCGACTCCGGCCGCCAAGCCGGTGAATGCCAGCTTCCAGGCCAATAACCGGAACCTGTCGAAGTACGAGTTGATCGGGGTCGAGTTCCAACCCATCACCCAGGTACTGGCCAACTCACAACTGGAATCGGCGTTCCAGAACACCTCGTCCTGCCTGGCCTGCCACGGCACCGCCGCCTATTCGAACGACAAAGGCTACTTCAATTTCGCTCTGAACCACGGGGGCGGCATCGTCTACCCCACCACCCCGCTGCCGCCCTCGGCATTCGATGGCTACAAAAAACTGGACTTTGTCTGGTCGCTGAAACGCGCCCAGTGGCAACGCTAAGGAGCATGACATGAGCGTATTGAATTTCCCCCGTATCTACCTCAACGGCCATATGTTCTGGAACCCGCCAACGGCCAACAACAACGACGTGTATCCGCTGTATGACGCGGTAAACGCGGACATCAACTGGCCGTTCATGAGCCACTTCGACATCAACGCCAAGAACGCCCCCACCCTACTGATGCCCTGGGCCATCAAGCCCCTGACAATGGCGGAGCTGCCGCCCTATATGCTGCAGGTACCGACCAATGCCAACCCGAAAACCTACCCATACATGCCCGCCGAATGGGATCTGTTTGGCGACAATGCCTGCGGCACGGTGAGCTACAAAGGGACTCGCTCAACGATCATTGGCGGCGAGCTGCAGGCCGACACCTACATCACCGAGGATGCGCTGGTTGGCAGGGACTACCAATTGCTCGGCAATCCCTTTGGCAGCAACGCTCCGACTGCCGCGCGCTTCGTGGACGTCAGCCCGTGGCAGAACACCTTCACCGCGTTGTATTTCGACAAGCTGATGCTGGGGGATGCCACGTGTGGCCTGACCCTCAATCGCCAGTATCGGATGATGGATCGCTTCCTCAATTTCAATTGGGGCGCCTTCGGTGGCCTGGTGTATGTCACCACCACCTGGCAGACCTGCTTTCCCCAGGAGAACCTGGAATGGGTCATCGGCGATTCGGCGCTGCTGAGTAACCTGCAGCAGCAGATGAAGCTGCAAGGGGCAAAGGGCCTGATGTTCAGGTTCTCCACCTACCTGACCTGCTACGACAGGAACGGTGTTTTCAACGACTTCCCGTACGTCAACACCCGTTCCAATGCCCCCTCGGATACGGCTCGTCTGCAAGCGATGTATCAGAAGGGACTGGACAACGTTTCCGGTATTTTCTTCAATCCCGCCTACAGCCGCACCGCCGCGACCCTGGGCCTCTGGTTCGCCGACGAATACCCGACCGCGCCCGCCGGCCTGCGCCTGGTGCCCGCGCAGGCCGTATCTGTTGTTCAACCCAGTGGAACTCCCCAAAACGCCACACTGGGCGTGACTTCGGTGCAGATTACCGGCAACACCCTGTCGCTGGATCTGGCCAACACGTTCCCGTTCTATCCGGTAGAGCCCAATGCCCCCATCCTGACCGCCGAAAAATTCCAGGCCGGCGACTATCAACTGGGTGTACGCGAGGGTGATCAATTCACGCCGGTAGTGGACTTGGGTTTCGACCGGTATAACCAGGCAGCCTTCGACAAACGCTCCGGCCTGCAAGACTTCCCGCTCAGCGACGCGGACCTGACGAAACTACAACCAGGTCATCCATTGGAGCTGCGACTCAAGGCTACGGCCGCCCCGACCCCCGTGATCGCCGCCACCCAGCAAACCTGGACCGCCGAAGTGGTGGAGAGCGGCAGTTTCATTGACGTGGGTGACCATAAGACACTGACCATCATGGTGCAGAAAAATGGTCAGCCGGCGGCCAATACCACGCTGTGGGTGGCGGAATATGGCAACCCTTACATGGTGACCACCAGCGACTACTACCTGGCCTCCAGCAACGCGGCCAATTTCACGCTGTTCTTCGACCACCCAGAGGACCCCAACCTGAACAAGGCCAATCTGCCGAACTTCAATAATGCGCCGCCCGTACAAAACTATCTGGCCAAAGGCAGCGGCCGCCGACTGACCGCGCTGCAGAATACGGATCAGTCCAGTGGAAACCCGATCGGTTATCAGCAATTCCTGCAGGGCGACGGCAAACCGGTCACGATCGACTTGCACCCTTGCCTGGCATTCGATGCCGGCGTCTACGCCACCGGAACCCTGAGCGACGACGTCCACGCCACTGCGGTGGATTACTCTTATGTCACCACTACCACCGACGCCAACGGCATCGCCCAGGTGAGCTTCAGGGCTGTCGCCCCCGGCTTCCCGACCTTGCGTTTTTTCGTCAAGGATGGCGACAGCGATCCGGTCATCCCCTTCAGCTTCCCGCTGCCCCAAGCCTACATCGACTTCCTCGCCCCGCTCCGCGTCCTGCCCTTGGACGTGCAACTGCAACAGGACTTCATCAACTACTGGAACACCGTCTACAAGGATCAGAACGCCGCAAAGCAGCTGTGGGAGGGTTTCCTCTACCCACGCATCCTGCAGACCTTCTATTACCTGTACCCCATCATGAACAAGTACATGCCGCTCAACTCCCAGGCGCGCGTCGAAGGCGCCATCGACCAGTTGATTGTGCTGATCAGCAAGCCCTACCAGGAAGAAAGCACGCTCGCGATGCCCATCACCCGTGACATGTCCCAGAGCCGCCGTGCGGTATTGGAGCTGTGGGCCCAGAAACTGGTGAAGCGCAACTATCCGCCACAAGAACTCAAGATGAGCGATTACGACAACCTCTGACCGTAACGCTGTTATCCAAGGAGGATAAACCACTGTGGGAGCGAGCTTGCTCGCGATGATGTCGGGTCAGTTTGCATTGACGCTGGCTGTGTCGACGCCATCGCGAGCAAGCTCGCTCCCACAGTGACACTCGGTACTTTTCAAAGGAATGACCTATGAAAACCAGTATCTTGACCCGCCTATTGCTGTTGATCCTGCTGTTCAGCCCACCACTGTTCGCCCAGGACAGCGGTGCCGTCTACTTCACCATGGGCGTGCATAACACCGAAGGGTGCAACGAACAGAACGGCAACTGCATCGCCAAACGTGCCCCAGGCGACCCTTCCGATCCGTTTTTCCCGGCGTTCTGGATCAGCGATTGGACCATGTACCGGGTGATGCACAACTACGAAAAAAACCCGCCGCCCTACAGCAATCCCCCTTCCACCCTGACCCCGGCGGACTACACCGTCTCTCGCGGGACCAGCTATTACGACACGGCCTATATCCCGGCCGATGGCGACGGCTTCGGGGCGATGATGGAGCACTATGAGAAGTACTGCCTGCCGATCTTTCCGATCAAGAACAACAACTACACCTGCTCCTTCGTGTCCCTGGGCAACAAGGCATACTTCCTGACCTACCCGCAGGATCGCCCCAAGGACATGCCGGCCTGCTGCATGTTCTCGCCGATGAATCATCCGCCGCGGCAAGACTTCATCCAGCACCTGCCCTACAGCGCCGAGCGCAGCAAAAACCTGGATGGCAGCGTGCAGGCCTACGCCCTGGACCTGGATTCGCCGCAAGGTCCGATCCTGTTCGGTTATGCCTTCTACAAAAAGATGTCGGGGCAACCACCCTACCGGCAGCCTCAATCGTTCTTTTTCTCCGGTGACACCAGTGTCGCCAATGCCCCCATCGTCAGCCAGAACTACACCAACTTCCGCATCGCCAGACCGGACCCTGCCCAGACCTGGGCGCAAGTGGCCGCGATGTGCCCGGCGAATCCACCGCCCTGCCAGTTGTTCGAACCACCGGCTTCACAGAGCAACGGGCAAAAGGCGCAGTGGAACAAGCTCATGCAGCGCAAACCCTGACCAATGACGAAGGATCGCCATGAACACTTCACTCCGTTTCACCCTGGTACTACTGGGTCTGGCCAGTCTTCCGGCCCTGGCCCTGGAACAATCCCAGGAACAAGCCATGCCACGGACGCAGGCCTCGAACCTGAATTGCCAGCCCCCCAGCACGGCGCCAGCGGCCAACGCCAGCCAGGACCTGTTCGATCAATACAGCTGGCAGTTGTTCATCGCCGTGAACTGGCCCGCCCAGGCGGGGCAGCGCGGTGATCCCGACTGCAGCAAACAACCGGGAGACCCTGGCTACACCGTCTGGCAGACCTACAAGACCGTGGAAGAAACCTTCCTGCCACGGGGGGCCGATCCAGGCCCCTGGAACACCCCGCAGCTTGCCAAGAGCCTGGGTATCATCAACATCGCCGCGCTGAAGAACAGCTCCCAGGTGAATGCCGTCGACCAGGCCGTCGGCGGCTGGCTGATCGACCAGGCCGGCAACCCGACCTACTACGACATCTCGGCCAACGAGACCTCCTACAACTACATCGTCGCCAACCAGTTCTATAACGCCGATGTGGTTTCCAAAGCCAACAACATCAACTTTCCCTATGGGGTCATCGAGGTCAAATCGAGCTGGCGCATCCTCACCCCCCATGACAATGCCAGCCGCTACCTGACCATGCTTGCGCGCGTGGCCACGTTCGACGACCAAGGCCAGCGCACCGGCGTCACCGAGGCCTACCTGGGCCTGGTGGGGCTGCACGTCATCACCAAGGTGAACGGCTATCCGCAGTGGATCTGGTCGACCTTCGAGCAGATCGACAACGTTCCACCCAAAACCCTGGTGAACGGTGTATGGGTCGACCAGCCGGCCTCCGGAACGGCCTATTCCTACTTCAACCCCAGCGCCCCGGCAGCCACGCTCAACCAGTCACCCTGCGACTGGCAGACCCAGGGCGCGCACCTGGTCTGCGTGCCCAAGCCTGGCACCACCTTCCAGACCCCGAACCCGTTGAACCGGTACACCCCGATCGCCGAGATCACCAACGAGGTCAACGCCCGTTACCGCAGCGACCCAGACCTGCAACGCAGCGTGCTGAAGTACTACCAACTCATCACCACCCAGCGCCCGCTGATGCCGGACAACCCCAGTAATCCACTGGGCCAGCCGACCCCCGCCCTTTCGGCCAACGTGACCATGGAAAGCTACATCCAACCCAACAGCAGTTGCATGAACTGCCACTCCATGGCGACACCGGTCAAGAGCCCCTACAAATCCGACTACTCCTACCTGTTCAAATTCGCCAATTCGCCTGTCGGCAAAACCATCAAGGACGAGGAATAACTCATGAGCATCCTGAACGGACCACGGCTGAATTTCTGGGGCGGTATCCGCACGGACGTCAGCCTGCCGAACAACTCCCCGACCATTCCCTACGACGGCAACGACGACTGGCCGCTCTTCGACCTGACCACTTCGACCCTGGCACCGAGCGCCGAGTCCTACACCGACGACCAGTTGAACAACATGATCAATGCCCCCACCGGCAACTACTACACCGCCGGGGGCTGGAATCACTATGGGCAGCATGTCGTCGACATGCAGAACGCCCTGATCAGCTCCCAGGGCATTCCCGGCAGCATCAACACCACCGGCGACCTGGTGGGCCAGCCCGTCTACCTGCTCGGTTCGGTGGACCCGGTGACCGGCCAGGGGCCCGTTTCCGGACCGATGATGGTGGACCTGGACCCCACCTCCTCGACGACCACCCAAATCTTCGTCGGCGGCCTGCAAATCGGTGGCAACGACAACATCCAATTGCTGATCCGCAGCAACACCGTGTGCAGCAGCTTCGACGTGGCAGGACGTGTGCTGCTGCCAAAAAAAATGGACGCGCCGGGCTCTTTCCACGCCAGCGGCACGTTTCAACTGACCTTCCCCTTGAGCAGCATTGTCAGCTGGAACCAGAACAGCAGCGGCCTGCGCTCGATCATTCAGGCACCGGGCGCCACGGGCATCGTCCTGCGTTTCGTTATGTTCGAAATGTGCCCCACGATGACCACCGAACAACTGGACGCCGACTATGCCGCCGGTCGGTACACGCCCAACCCGAGCATCGGCCGGGTCATCGGCACACTGGCCCCGGCCTTCGCCGACGAGCCGCTGAACTGCCAGCCGGGCCGGCAACTGGTCAACCAGAGTACCGGCAATGCCGGTTATGCCGACCTGGACAACACCGGTTACTTGAGCATCGACATGGTGAACGTCATTCCGAAGGAAACCTTCCGGGCCGTCAGGGACGACATCACCAGCCCGATCGGCCCCAACGCCGATTACGGGACCGTGACCATCAGCGCCGGCACCACCACCCTGATGGCCCTGGAGCCGACCAGTCGGTTTTTATTGGATTACTACGTGTATGGCGGCATCGTCGACCTGCCCCTGACCGCCAACCAGCTACAGGCAGTACGGACCTCTGCCTTGGCGATCAACGCACCGGGCAAGGTCGCCGGTACCACGTTGCAGGCCACCGAGTCGACCTATCGGATCTATGCCGACCAGCGCAACGTCTACCTGGAGGACTACCCCAACGGCCTGTCGATCACCCTTCAGGTCAGATACCTGGGCGGGGCGGTGCCCAGCACCACCGAAATTGGCCTGCAGGCGATCCCGGCAGCGGATCCTCCCACGTACAAAGAGCCGCAGTACTGGGACTTCCTCGACTACCCTGACTCGCTGACGGTCAACGCCGGCCAGCTTTCAGTGAGCTTCCCCGTCACCGTCAAACCGGGCAGCGCCGCCCAGGCCGGTTTCGTCGCCCTGACCTGCACGGCCAATGGCCTCGACAGCAGTGCCTACTTCACCAACTTTCGCAAATACGCCCAGACCGACTTCGGCATTCCCCAGGGCACCCCCATCACCTGGCCGCTGATGTACCCCAACGTGCTGCGCTTTCACTACCTGGCCTTCCCCGCCATGTCGCGCTATATCCCGCTGAATCAGCCCGACGCCGTCATGGGCGCCAAGAACCCCATCCTCGCCCGCACCTCGGACGCCTACAAAGGCACCACGCTGTTCATGCCCGTGGTGCGCTCGATGTCGCCCTGCCAACGGGCGTTGCTGCGGGCCTATCTCACCGGTGAACCGTGGCAGCCGCCGCAATGACCGTATCCCCTGCTCATTCACGGAGAAAGCCTATGCCCGTTCCCCTTCAGATCCCCGCGCACCCCGGGGAAAGCCTGCGCCCCAGCACCCTGGTCGCCGAGGACCTGCTGAACCCTCGCGGCCTCTGCCTGCAAGCCGATGGCAGCCTGCTGCTGACCGAAGCAGGCTCGGGGTTGCCCGACCAACCCTTCAGCGGCCGTATCAGTCGATTGCGACCGGATCCGCAGCGACCCGGCACCTACCTGCCCCGCGAAACATTGGCGCAAGGGTTTCGCGCCATGAACATGCAGGCGCGCATGCTGCGTGATGAAATCATGGGGGTGTCGGACATCGCCTGCGGTGACGGACGCTGCCTGGTCAGCCAGACCGATTATGTCGCGGGCTCCAAACTGCTGGACCTGCAATTCACACCGCCCGAGCCGGTGTTCCATAGCCGTGGCAACCTGAATGCGCTGTGCTACCACCCGACCCGCCGCAGTTGGCTGGCCGTCAAGCCCGATACCAATCAGTTGGTGGAGTTCGTCACCGGCCAGCAAGAGCGCGTGCTGGCCCAACTGCCCGAACTGGATCAAGGCCAGGAAGCCGTTCCCGTGACCCTGGTGTACGAACCGGCGACAGACGCCGTGCTGATCAGCCTGTTCTCGGGTGAACTGCACGGCGACCCGAGCCGCAAGGGCATCGACTTTGCCGAGAAGGCCGGCCAGGTGATCCGGGTCTGGCCGGACAGCGCCAGGATCGACATCCTGATTCACCGCCTGCAACTGCCCACCGGGCTGGCGCTGCGCCCCAACGGTCAACTGCTGGTGCTGGAACTCTGCGAGCGCCTGCAACAACCGCTGCTTTCCGACTGGAACGGCGACCCCCTGCATGGCGGCTTTACCCGGTTCAGTGGGCGGCTGCTGAGCTGCGACTTGCAAACCGCCCAGGTCACGGTGCTCGCCCGCGACCTGGACACCCCTTCCAACCTGTGCCTGTTACCGGACGCGGTACTGGTCAGCGAAGGCATGGGGCTGCTCGGGCGGCCCCTGCCTACGCCAGATGGAAGCGTGGTGCCGTTAAACGGCAGACTTCGTCGGGTGCAACTCTGAACAAGCATTCAAGACAAAGGCAAAAAAACGGCGCTTACCCTAATGCCAGTCAGTTAAGGATCACATGACACAAAACCTGTGGGAGCAAAGCTCGGGTTTGAGGCTTAACTGATCGGCATTAGCGCTTACCCTGGGATAAGCGCCGTTTTTCTTGACTCAGCCAGCAGTGACCGTCATGCCACCATCCGCCATGACCACCGAACCGACGATAAAGCTGGCACGATCCGACGCAAGGAACGCAACCACCTCGGCAATTTCTTCCGGCTGTGCGGCTCGGCCAATAGGCGCGGCTTCACCATGCTGGGCAAGGAACGCCGGGCCGTCCTCGACTACGTCATTAAGGATGTTGGTGACCACATCGCCAACGCCGACCGCATTGACGCGAATACCATCCTCGATGACTTCCAGCGCCAGGGTCCGCGTCAGTTGTGCCAGGGCACCCTTGGAGGCGGTATAGGCGGCAATGGTCGGGAAGGCAAAATAGGACGCGTAGGACGCTATGTTGACGATGGCCCCCGACTTGTTCGGCATCATCGCCTTGACCGCTTCGCGTGAATGCAGGAAGGCCGCGGTGGCGTTGACCGCCTGGATGCGCTCCCAGTCCTGGCGCGTCATGTCGATCACCCGTTTGTTGATGATGATCCCGGCATTGTTGACCAGGATGTCCAGCCGGCCGAACTGCTCGACGGCCAGGCCGACGGCGCGCTCGGCAGCGCCATCCTCGGTGATGTCGGCCTCCAGCGGCACCAGCCCGGGGCGGGCCAGCTCATGGACGGCGGGGTTGATGTCTTCCGCGACCACCTTGGCGCCGCGGGCGTGCAGCAACAACGCGATGGCCTTGCCGATGCCACTGGCGGCTCCGGTGACCAGTGCAACCTTGCCTTCGACTTCCTGGGGAATACTGCGTTGGATATCGGTCATGATCGCTCTCCTGCGTGAGCGGGCCGACGAGACATTCACCGGCCCGGCGCCCCTGGGCGCTGTCGTTATCGACGGTTTCACTTTCTCGCAACGGCGACTGCCGGGCTTTCGCAGGCTTGCTGGGACTGTCGGGGTTTTGCGCAAATGTGACCAGAGATAGCTCCCGCCGGGCTGTGTAGGCGCTGGCGAAGCCTGCGATCTTTTGATCTTTCACCTGAGATTCAAGTGTCTGGGGAAAGATCGCAGCCTCGTTGCACTCGACAGCGCCTACAGGGTCAGGAACAGCGCGGACGTCCAGACCCGTGACTGATCCCGCTGGCGGGCACAGATGAACAAGGGATGTTCACGCCCTGGGTCAAGCCCCAGGCGGGCCAGTTCGATGCACCCCTGCAATTCACGGGGTAACGCCGCAGCGGTCATCCGTTCCAGGGACAGCTTCAACTCCGCGCCCGGCAACTCTTCGACCACTTGCGATTGCGCCAACAACTCATCGCCGGACAGCTCCATCACCACGGTCGGTGCGTGCACGTAAGGTTGCGGTTCGGACGGGTCGCCGACCTTGATGTAATTGTCGATACGGCTATGGATCTGCAGTGTGGCGCCGGCCAGTTGCGACAGGTCGATTTCGATGCTGTCGGTATCGCCGTTGGTGTCGGTGCGAAACGCCAGGACCGTGGCGTCCTTGCGCCATACGGTCTGCTCGGGATGGTCGAGGCCCAGGGCGCGAAAGCCATTGATGACCGCGCCGGTGATGCGGATTTCGCCAGTCCAGTACGCGCCGCGATAGCGGTCCTTGATCCGCGCGCCACCCAGGCGCAGGCGAATGCGTTGGGCGCAGAAACCCAGTTCCTGATGCAGGTTGCGCGACCAGATCAACTGGTCGCCGTCGAACAGATCGACCTGCTCCCACCCTGCCTCCCCCAGCAGTCGATAGTCCAGGGAAGCATTCGAATCGGCAGTGAAGACTTCACCCATGAAGTGCTTGCCCTGGCGCAGGCTGGCGAACGAACGCTCACCGGTCGTGGCGAAGGTACGGCGGGCGCGCAAGGCCTTGCCGACGCTGGTGCGGTCGAAAGCCTCGGCGACCACACCCGTCAACCCGCCACGGGAGCCGAACACCGCCGTGGCCGGAACGCCGCCACCGCAGCGGCCCTGGTGCTCATCGCTGTTCGCCGCGGCGCCAACCCGATAGCCACGCTGCAGCGCTTCGGCGTAGACCCAATGGAACTGGCCCCAGGCCGAACCCACCTCGATCAACCGCTCGAGTTCCGGGTGATGCCAGTCGAGGTTGCAACGGCGTCCGCCGACATGGGGCATCATCAGATGGCCTTCGGGGTCCTTGGCATAGGCGGCGTACAACTCGTCCACCGGCCAGGCGCCTGGCTTGATGGTGCCGGCGGTGAACTCGTTCCATTCGAAGGAGCGCACCAGTCGTCCTTGATTGTCGAAGGGGAACTCGGGTTTGCGGTCATGCAGGAATACGACGTTGCGGTCGCCGCCCGCACAAGAGTTACCGCACCATTCGGTTCCGGGATAACACACGAATCGGCCCGACTCATTGAGCTCGTGGATCAGCTTGACCGCCTGGTCCCAGCGTTGCTCGGTGATATTGAAGTCATTGGCGGTGTAGCCGAGGACGTCGAGCCCGGCGACATCACGACCGTAGCTGAGGTTGTACAGCGTGTCGTTGGTGCCCACCGTGTCATCGGAGTGCACATGCAAGTCGGCATAGAGCGGGCGCAACGCCGTACCGGCCGGGTCGACAGTGACGAAGGCCTCGGCCCCGTCGACAAACGGCGCCGCCACGTTGGCGGACAAACGCCACTCGCCCACGGCGCCGAGGTCAAGCGCCTCGAGCCGGGCCGTCGCCCAACCTTCGGACGCCAGCGTGAACGGCTGCCGACGCTCGCCGCCCTCCGGATCGACCAGGGTCAGTACCCCCTCGAGCGGCAGGTTTCGGCAGGTGTTGCCCCAGGCATCGTCCACCCGCACGAGGACGTCGAATGCTTCCCCGGCGCTGACCAGTCGAGGCACGATCAGCTGCACACGCTGCGCCGGTCCCGGCACGATGTCCAACAAGGGATCGCCCGGCACTTCGGCAAATTTCGAGCTGCCCAGCGGGTCGATGAACAGGCGGAAACGGAAGTCCTTCTCGACGAAACTCTGCACCCGCGTTCCCGCCCCGCCCTGGCGTCGGTCGCCCAGGCGAATGATGACTTTATCGCCCGGGTTCAGGTACCCGTCGATGATGTCGATGATGATCGCTTTCTGGAATGGCCGTTCATGGCCCTTCTGGTCGAAGCGCACTTTCAAATGCTGCACCGTGGCCTGGCTCTGGCCGGGGACCAGCTCACCGGCCTGGTATTCGGCGCTGACATAGTTGGGGCCGGCCGGGTTCGAGGTCTGGAACAAGGCCCAGTCGGAATAGAACTTGAAGGCCAGCTTGAGCCACGCGCCATCGGCCAGGCCGCTGCCACCGACCTCGTAGACCAGGGTGATTTCATCCCACTGCCCGGCGACCAGCGTGTCACGGTCGCAGTGGACGCTGCCCAGGAACGGACGTTTCTTGTTGCGCTCATACAGACCTTGTGGGGCGATGTAATGCCCGGCTTCGCGGGGATCGAAAACGTTACTCACATGACACCTCGTGCAGTGGTCCACTGAAGGGTTCGAATACGTGGAGCGATGCTTATTGCACGCGCCATTGCTGGTAGTGACGCTCGATGCGCCGGAACACAAAGCTTTCCATGAGCCAGGCAATCAAGCCGATCACGACAATGCCCAGCAGCACCTGGCTGCTGTTGCCGATCTGTCCGCCCGTGGCGACCATCCAGCCGATGCCTCGGGAAGCGCCGATCATTTCCGCCGCCACCAGCGCCCGCCAGCCCTGGCTGAAGCCGATGCGCAAGGCGGCGGTCACGAACGGCAACGAGGCCGGCAAATAGACGTGGGCCAACAGTTGCCAGGCGTTGGCACCCAAGGTCCGTGCCGCGCGAACTTCACCGCCGCGGATGCTCTGCACGCCCTCCTGGATGGTCACCGCCATGGGGAACATCGCGGCAATGAAAATCACCAGCACGATAGAGACATAGCCCAGGCCGAAAATGATCATGATCAGCGGCGCCCAGGCGATTGGCGGAATAGCCATGAACAGGCTGTTGAGCGGCGAGATGAAATCGCGAAAGCGCGAGGACAGGCCCGCGGCCGTGCCCAGCAGGAGCGCAACGATCACCGCGGCGCAAAAACCACCCAGCTCTTCCAGCACACTGGCCTGCAGGTGCTGCCACAGCGAACGGTCACCCAGCCAACGCAGCGCCTCGCGGGCAACGTCCCAAGGCTGCGGCAGGATGTAGGTGGGAAAGCGGCTGGCCAGGGCGATCCAGATCAACAACAGGAACGGCAGCGACGCCCATCCCCAATTCGGTTTTGGCAAGGACATGACGGACTCAGTGCGCGGCTTTTTCCAGGTAGGAGGTATCCACGATCTGTTCGGTCTTGAGCGTGGTGTCGATAAAACCCAGGTCGTGGGAGTAATCCATCAGGCGCTGGATGAACTGGATGTCCGCCGCCTGCAAGTCCGCCGACCAACCCAACCGGGTCCGTGCCTGGGCGACAATGGCTTCGGGGGCGATGGTCTTGCCGTCCGGGCCTTGCACCGCTTCCAGCTTGAACGCCTCGGCAATGAGCCGGTTCGACTCGGCGGGATGTTCGTTGAGGAACGCGATGGCCTTGCGATGGGCGCGTAACAGCTTCACAACATCATCCGGTCGCTCCTGCAAGGTTTTCGGCAAGGCGATCACCACGTACCACGGGTACTGGGGCAGCGCCTGGTTGACGTCCAGCAGGATCCGGCTCGAACCGCGCAGCACCGACTGGCTGACGAAGGGTTCCCAGGAAAACGCAGCGTCGACGATGCCACGTTCAAGGGCAGCGTTCATGTTGCCCGGCGGCATGTCGATGATGTCCAGGTCCTTGTCGGGATCGAGCCCGGCCTTTTCCTTCAGGACATAACCGCGCAGCAGCACATCCATGCCACTGCCCTTCTTGACCCCGGCAAGTTTTTTCCCCTTGAGCGCTTCCAGCTGGGTGATCGGACTCTTGGCGTCGACAATCACCGCGGCCTGGCCGTAATTGACCTTCGCCAGGATCCGGCTTTGCAGCCCGCGGGAAAACCACTGGTACACCGGTGGGGTGCCGACATAGGCCACGTCCAGTTCACCGGCGGCCAGTGCCTGCTGGATCACCGGGCCATCGCCCAAGGCCTTGAGGTCGACGTTCAAGCCTTCTTCGCGGTAGTAACCTTGTTTGTCGGCGATCAGCGCCGGGGCGTTGGCCATGGCGAAGACATAACCCACGCGCAAGGGTTTCGCCTCGCCCGCTACGGCGAATGCGCTGCCTGCCAACGTGGCGGCAGACAATGTGAGGGCAAGCAGCGAACGTTTGATCATGCTGTCAGCTCAAGTCGAGGGGTGGGGTGAACCGTGGTGTCGCAGGCGTCCATTACCTGGGCAATGCGCGTCATCAGCTCATTGCGGTAATCGAGGAACGCCGGTAGGCGACGGGTTTTCAGGTTGCTGCGGGGACGCGGCAGGTGGATCTCCAGCTCGCTGTGAATGCCCCCGGGGGCGATGTTGAGCACGATGACCCGATCGGCCAGGAACACCGCTTCGTCGATGTCGTGGGTAATGAACAACACCGTCTGGCCCAGTTCGGCCCAGATGCGCAACGTCTCTTCGTTCATGCTGTTGCGACTGATGGCATCGAGCGCGGCGAACGGCTCATCCATCAGCAATACGCTGGGTTCCAAGGCCAGGGTCCGGGCCAGGGAGACGCGCTGTTGCATGCCCCCGGAAAGCTGGTGCGGCAGCCGCTGCGCCGCACTCTCCAGACCGACCAGGCGCAGGTACTGCAATGCCTGTGCGCGCTGCTGCGCTTCGTCGGTCTGGGCGCTCATCCGCAGACCGAAGCGAACGTTTTCCAGGGCACTCAACCAGGGGAACAATTGCGGCGCCTGGAACACATAACCCAGCTCCGAGCGCTCCGGGCGTACCGCTGTCTGGTTGATGGTGATGCGGCCACTTTGCGGTTGCACGAACCCTGACAACAGGTTCAGCAAGGTGGTTTTCCCACAGCCGGATGGCCCCAGGATCGCGACGAACTCGCCGGGCCTGGCGTTCAGGCTGAAAGAGGAAAATACCCGATGCCCGTTGGGGTAGCTGAAGCTGATGTCATCGACCGTCAGGGCGTCGGCTTGCGGCTGCGGGCAAGGGAGGGTTTTGAGCATGGCAAGTGTCGTCAGGTCGTTTACAATGGGATTACCCGACATAATACGTATTAATACAAGTAGTCCCAATAACCTATTTTTATAACCTTAGAAGTGAAGGCACCCTGCCCCACTCAAGGCCATGGAAGCTGACAGTGTCCACCTCCATTCTTCGCGACAGCACCACCTCGCTCTACGAGCAGATCGCCCATCAACTGTTGGAAGAAATCCAGCGCGGCGACTACGAACCCAGCGGCAAGCTCCCATCCGAGGCGCAGTTGGGCGAACGGTTCGGGGTGAGCCGCGTCACGGTTCGCCTGGCGGTGGGCAAGCTCAGCGACGATGGCGTGGTGGAACGCAAGCAAGGCAAAGGCACCTTCGTGGCGGCCAAACAGGTACGCCACGGCCTGGATGCGTTGCGCAGCTTTCATGAGGCGTTGTTGTTGCAAGGGCTGCAACCGAGCATGCAGGTGCTCAGCCACGCCCTGCAGCCCGTCCCGGAAACCCTGCGGGGTCTGTTTGAGCAAGCGCACGACTGCCTGCTTCTGGAGCGACTGCACTTCGTCGATGACGAACCCATCGCATTGGGACGCAGCCACCTGCCGGCAGAGTTGGCCAGCGTGGCCTGGGCTGAGGTCGAACATCAGCCGATCTATTCCATTCTCGAATCGATCACCGGCCTGGCAGTCAGCCGCGCCGACCTGGCCATCCGTGCACAGGAAGCCGACAAAAGCCTGGCCAGCGCGCTGCACGTCAAACGCGGTGCCGCGCTGCTGGTCATGGAGCGCACGTCCTATTTCGCCAACGGTCGTTGCTGCGACCGCACGACGTTTTTCATCCGCCCGGAACGCTATGCCTTCGTACTTAGCGGGGTTTTCAAATCCAATTGATAGGATTCAAATTGGCGAGACGGTTGGGCCCGGCCTGACAAAACACTGTTCTGTAACCTGGCGCCCCCATTGCTGTCCCTCTTGCTCCTGCTCCAACCTGAAACCGAACGCTTCATACAGCTTGCGAGCAGCATCGAGCCCCTGGAACGTCCAGAGGCTCGTTGAACTGAAGCCCCACTCGTCACAGAATTTCATCGCTTCAGCCAACAGGCGTCTGCCGGCGCCCTTGCCTCGTGCCGAATCATCCAGGATGAAGCAACGCAGTACCGCACTGCCGTCCTCTCCTTCTCCGTCGATGGCAATCGAACCGACCACGCGTTCGCCATCCAGGGCCAACCAGACCTCATTGCGCGGGTTGTGCAAACGCCCCATCAGGTGCGCCATGTCCGATGCCACCAGGCTTTCGAACAACTGGCCAAAGTTCGAATGCCTGGAGTAATAGTCCGCATGCATTTGCACAATGCGGCCAATCACGCCAGGACGGTAGCCCCGGGCAATCTCCAGCCGCGCCGGCGCAGGCGGCTCTGTACCGAGTCGATGAGCGTGCAGCGCAACGGCATAGCTGGCAATCCCCTCGCTCACGGTCTGACATTGCTCGCCGGATAAGTGAGACATGGCCGCGACAACCTGTTGGGTGGCGAAAGCATCGATAGCTCGAAGGGTCTTTTGCCCCTGCACGGTGAGCCGCAGTCGCTTGGCTCGGGCATCCTGTTCATGGGCAATTTCTTCAATCTCACCGGCCTCGACGAGCTTGCGAACCATCCGGCTTACGCTGGATTTTTCCAAGCCAAGCAGCTCGACAAGCTCACCCGCCGTCAGGAATTGGCGATGGCCGAGTTCGACTATTGTGTGCACCGACGACGGCGGATAACCCGTCGCAGCCAGCGTGGCGTGCATGAACCCCAGCTCCCGCACCATGAGGTGCGATGCCGAACGGATTTTTTCAATCAGGTCTGGTGGGCACTGGTTCACGGGGGACCTCGGACGCAACGAGCCATTAGTTGTATTGCACAACTAAAGACCCATCCATGCGTTCAGTCAAACCTTGCGGTGCCATCCCGGGTAACTTCAAGACCTTCCAGGCCCATGACATTGCCGCCCTGCGTCACAGATTGCTGGGCCAACCAACGATAACGCCAGGGACTTATAGAGGCTCTGCGGTCTGGATGAGCGAGTTCAGCACCAGCTTGATTTCAACAGCTGGGTCTTTATGCCCTTGCAATATCAGGCCTTCCGCCAGGGCGGTGAAGGTCTTGGCAAGCGCGGCGTCGGCCAGTGGCGGCTTCTTGCCAGCATGATTGAATATGATGGTAATCAACTTGCCCAAGGCCTCGCTGTTTTCCTCATGCAAGTCGTAGTAATGCGGCGAGAATTCTTCATCGCGCAAGGCGATCAATTGCAACTCGGCATCGAGGATCGCACAGCGGGTATTGTTCTTCAGCGTATCGATATAGGCATTCAAGCCGTGGCTCAACTGTTCCGCCGAATATCCCGATGCCAGGGTCGTACTCAGGCGCTCGATCTCAACTCGCTTGAAGCGTTGAGTCAATTGCAGCAGCAAGTCCGATTTACTTGAAAAATTTGAGAAAAAGGCGCCTTTGGAAAAGCCCGCCTCTTCGGCGATAACGTTGACGCTGGCGGCATGGAAGCCCTTGCGGATCATCAGCTCAGTGGCTGTGTCGAACAATTTGTCTCTTGTTACTTGCTGGCTCTCTTCTCGACCTAGTCTCTTTTTAATCACGCCCTCGGCTCCTTTGGCCAAACAAGATAGCTATGTGTGACTGAATGCAACGAATCGATTACTCACTGTACGGAACCCGTTTTCGCCATCATATCTTATACGCGCCTTGTTCAATCATTTACATTTTAACTTTCAAAAAAGGCCATGTATGTGCCATGTAGTTGGAACAGCCGCAAAGGCACCCTAGATGGGCTACCGGCCCCAGTTTTTGCCGGATAGGAGTGACTCACAATCTTCGTTTCGCGCCCCTTGATGAGCCCTTGCCGTCCCTTTGAGCGGCTCAAACCGGATATTTCCCTGCCCTCGACCATGCGCCGGAACCCGAAAAAACCTGCACGAAGCCCGATGCAGAGCCATCAGCTCGTCAATCCGACGAAATACCACTTGATTTTCAAATACCGAATGGTTTTTACTTGCGCCGTTGGTGGAGCCCAACGCCTGATCAGCGCATCGAGTCAGTGACACCGCTCTCGATGCAATGCCAGGTCACCTCACAGGAGCGGGATTTTAATGGAATATGCCTTCGTTACAGGCGCTACTGGCCTGCTCGGGAATAATGTCGTTCGTGCGTTGTTAAAGCGGAACATCAAAGTAAAAGCGTTGGTTCGTTCCGTAGAGAAAGCCAGGAAACAGTTCGGCAGCCTGCCTGTGGAGTTCGTCGAAGGCGACATGCTTAATGTCGAGGCCTTCGCCCATGCCCTGCAAGGCTGTGACGCCCTGTTTCATACGGCGGCCTATTTCCGCGACAGTTACAAAGGCGGGAAACATTGGCAAAAACTGTATGACACCAATGTGACCGGCACCGAGCGCTTGTTGCAAGCCGCTTATGACGCCGGTATCCGTCGTGCGGTCCACACCTCTTCCATTGCCGTATTGAAGGGCAATCGGGATCAAGTGATCGATGAAACCATGTCTCGCAGTGAATTGGAGGCTGACGATTATTACTTGAGCAAAATATTGTCCGAACAGAAGGTCCAGCAATTCCTGGCGCAGCACCCGGACATGTTTATCGCCATGGTCCTGCCAGGTTGGATGTTCGGCCCCGGCGATATCGGCCCTACTTCCTCAGGACAGTTCCTGCTCGACTTTGTCGGACAGAAATTGCCCGGTGTACTCCCCGGAAGCTTTTCCGTTGTCGATGCCCGGGATGTGGCCGAACATCAAATCGCGGCCATTACCCGCGGCAGGTCCGGAGAGCGCTACCTGGCCGCCGGCAATCACATGGACATGAAGAGCATTTTCCAGGCGCTGTCCAGCGTCAGTGGCATAAAAGCCCCAGAGCGAAAAGTGCCTCTGTTCATGCTGCGAATCATCGCGCTTATCTATGAAGGTTACTACCGGATCACAAAAAAGCCGGTGCTCATCAGTACCTCCACGGTCAAGCTCATGGAGCAAGAACAAGGCCGCACTCATTTCAGCCATAACAAAAGCTCAAGAGAATTGGAGTGCAAGTTCCGCCCTGTTGCTGAAACCCTGACCGATACCCTGGATTGGTATCGGAATAACAACTACACAGATGCTTAATTGAAACAATTCATATATAGCCTGCCTCTGTAGTACTTTTTTTGACTAGCCATATATCCAAGGATTGAGAGAGGTTGGTAAATGAAAAGCCTTTCATATAAAGAAGGTTTTCTGCATCGCTTTGTCGGTTTTTCGGAATCGTTTCCCGAACAAGTTGCTATTCGCCATCTGGACACGGAAGAAGACACAGTTACTTACCGCGAGTTGCACATCAAGGCTGAACAATGCAATGGCGCTCTTACAGCGCTTGGTGTATTGCCTGGCGACAAAGTAGCGCTGGTACTGCCCAATGGGGTGGCATTCATCGCTTACTACTTGGCGATCATCGGGCGAGGCGCCATTCCGGTCATCCTCAACTACAAGTTGACCCCTTTCGAAATGGCCAGTGTCGTCAGCCTCGCCAGGCCGACGCTCGTGGTCACGACCGAAACGCTATGGGTGCAACACAGTGAGGTGTTCCAGGCTGACAACGGTGTCAGGCACTCCCTGGTGCTGGACGGTGGGAGCGAACCGTCATCGTCCCTGCCCGCCAACGCAACGGCCATCTCTCAACTACCTTGCCAGATCGAACCCTTGTTGCTGCCCGAGGGTAATCCGGTCGTCTCGGTCCAATTCACCTATCGGGGCATCGGCAGGCCCCTGGCTGTTTCTCACCGATATCTCGACCTGACGCAATCGAGCGACGGGCTGCATGAGCACTTTCATCTGCAAGGCGTCGGCTCCGTTCATCTGGTGACGTTGCCACTGTATGCGATCTTCGGCCTGTCCGTGATGATGGTGTTTCCCTTGAGCGTGGGCGCCACCCTGCTGATGACCAACACCCTGCTCAACCGAGACCTCGCTGAAGTCCTGTCGGAGCATCAGGTCACCTTTGCCTGCCTGGTGCCCGATGTCATTCGTTACTTCAATACGCGCCTGGCCAAACGCAAAGGCGCGCTCCTGCCGTTGCACCCGCAGTTGATGATTTACTCGGGGGGCAGCCACCTGCCGGCCGATGAAGCCGAGAAGCTGGGGAAGTTGCTGGGGTGCAATCCGGTGCTGCAGGGCTATGGCTTGACCGAAAGCATGCCTGTAATCGTCCAGAGCTCGATTGGTACGGTCCACCGTGGCGCCATGGGCCAGCCGATCAGCGGTGTGGAACTGCGCATTGTCGATGCCCAGGGCCAGGACGTAGCGCCGGGGCGTATCGGCGAATTGCTGATACGTGGCTCGATGGTGATCGACGGCTATAACGATGCCGAGGACACCAACGCGCGGTTCTTCCGCGATGGCTGGTTCCACAGCGGTGACCTGGTCTGGCAGGACGACGATGGCCATGTGTTTTTCTATTGCCAGCGCCTGCGGATTTCGAAGATCAAGGCGCAGATGGTCGACCTGGTGGAAATCGAATCCGTCGCCCTCAAGCACCCCGGCGTGGTGCGCGCCAAGGCCTATATCGTCCCGGACCACAAGGAAGTCAACGTGCTGCACCTGTGCGTCGAAGGGACCGGCGAGCTGACCCAGAACACACTGTCTACCTTGCTTTCGCGCTACCTATCGGGCTTCAAGCTGCCCAAGACCATCGAGATGACTTCTCTCAAGGAAGAGGCCCATGCACGCTAACAGCACACAACCGGTCCTGGCCGTTTTCGACTTCGACGGCACATTGACCGACCGGCACACGTTCTGGCGCTACATGCGCTTTATCGTGGGCACCCGCTCGTTCTGGCTGCGGATCATTCCCCTGCTGCCCAAGATGCTCAGCGTGATCGTCGGCATCACCCCGCTGATGCAAGCACGGCTGGCGTTCATCGCCTGCTACCTGGGCGGCCTGTCGGTGGAGCAAGAGCGCGAACATGCCAAGTATTTCATCAGCGAGCTGCTGCCGCTCTGGCTCAGGCCTGAGGCGTTGCGGCGGCTGCAATGGCATCAGTCCATGGGGCACGTCACCGCGCTGGTGAGCAATTCGCCGGAAAACTACCTGATCCCCTGGGGCCAGGCCGCGGGTTTTGACTATGTGTGCGGCACCCGCCTGGCAACGGCAAAGAACAAGCTGACCGGCGGGATATCCGGTACCAACTGTGTAGAGCGAGAGAAAGTCACGCGGCTCAAGGGCTGCTTGAGCAACCTTGATGATTTTTACATTTATGCCTACGGCGACTCATCGGGCGACGACGCCCTGCTCGGCATTGCCAACTCTCCCTTCTACAGAAACTGGTACTGATCGATGAACACTCTGAGCACGTTGGCCCCCAACCATTTCAAGCGCCCTGGCAGCGCCCCGACCGTCATGATCGTCGGAGCCGGTCCTGTTGGCCTGTCCCTGGCAATCCTGTTGAAGAAATGGGGCGTGTCGTTCCGCATCATTGAAAGGAACGCTGGCCCCTCGACGGCGACCAAGGCGATGGCTATCCATTCCCGGACCCTGGAAATCTTTCGGGACCTGGGCGTTGCCGAGCAAGCCATCAGCGACGGCTTCACGATCAACCAGTTTTCGGTGCAGTCGAACGCCAAGCGGGTGCTGAACTACAACTTCTCCTACCTGGACGCGCCCTATCCCCTGCTCCTGAGCCTGCCACAGCCGCAAACGGAGAAAATTCTCCTGGAGCGGCTCAGGGAGCTGGGGGCCGAGGTGGAGTGGAATACCGAACTGGTGGACATCGAAAACCAGCCGGGTTCGGTGCGCATGACGCTCAAGCATGCCGACGGCACCGACGAACACTTCACCAGTCGTTGGGTGGCCGCGTGCGACGGTGCTCGCAGCAACATCAGAAAACGCCTGGACATGACGTTCGAAGGCTCGTCCTACGACCGCTTCTTCATGCTCGCCGATGCCGATATCGAGTGGTCCGGAAGCAAGGATGAGGGCGCATTCTTCCTGGGTGCGCAGGACGGTTATGTGGCCGTTGCACCGATCAGCGCTCAATCGCGTTATCGGCTGTTCATCGAAATGCCCTACAACCTGCCACCAGAAGGCGAGCGCCCGTCCTTGAGCCTGGAGAACTTCCAGCGCTTGTGCGAAGGGCGCGGGCAAAAGATGACGCTGTCCAACATTTCATCGACCACCATCGCCTCTTTCCA
Source organism: Pseudomonas sp. NFACC16-2 (assembly GCF_900119205.1). Taxonomy (NCBI): domain Bacteria; kingdom Pseudomonadati; phylum Pseudomonadota; class Gammaproteobacteria; order Pseudomonadales; family Pseudomonadaceae; genus Pseudomonas; species Pseudomonas sp. NFACC16-2. Next base: position 46,928 of record NZ_FPIX01000040.1, read on the forward strand.
GCATCGCCGCGTGCAATCGATGCAACAAGGCTCCGTGTTCCTGCTGGGGGATTCGGCGCATATCGGCAGCCCCATCGGTGGACAGTGGATGAACCTGGGGATTTCCGAGGCCTATAACCTGGCCTGGAAAATGGCCTATGTCGATCAGGGCCTGGCGAATCCGTCCTTGCTCGACAGCTACAACGAAGAGCGCTACCCGGTTGCCCTGGAAGTCGAGAACACCGCACACCGGCTGACGGGGCTGATTACGGTCCGGCGTCGCGCCCTGGTGTGGCTGCGCGACAACGTCCTGCCGCTGTTGAGCAACCGCAAAAAGGTCCAGCGCAAACTGCCGTCGATGATTTCCGGTCATCAATATCACTATGAGAAAAGTGACTACATTCAAGAATCACTGACGAAGAAGCAGCGCAAGAACTGGAGCAAGAAAGGGAAAAAACCCGAGTTCCAGACCGCAGCGCCTCGCGCCGGGCAACTGGCGCCCGATGTCGAACTGTGGCAACTGCAAGGGATGCCGACAAAACGCTTGATCGACTTGTTCCACGGGACATTCACGCTGTTGATTTTCAGCGCGGCCGATCAGTTTTCGCCGTTGTTGCCAGGCTACTACACGCTGGCCAAGTCGGTGGAACAGGACTACCCAGGCATCAAGGCCTACTGCGTGATCGACGCCCTGAGCAGCGCCGGCCTGCCGGCTTGGCATTCGACGTTGCTGGACCCCGATTGGCGACTGCATAAGCGCTATCACGCCAGGGAAGGCACGATGATGCTGATTCGTCCTGACGGCTATATCGCTTTCCTCGGCGCCGATGCAATAACGCTGATGACGTATCTGAACGTAAGGTCCGGGTTGCTCAAGGGCGCCAGGAAAACAATATCTTGCGAGACCGACGCAGTGGAACTCCAACTTTAAGTCGCTCCATGGCTACTGCCAGTTTGATGATTTGATTTAAACAAGGCCCTGTCCTGGGCCATGATTCTTGATCTTTCTTACTTATAGAAATATCGACCGACTTGGTTAGGAGAACTTTATGCGCTTGCAACTTAACGATGTTGTGCAGGAATTCATCGTATCCAATGGGAGAATAGCCCATAGCTATTTCTCTCTTTCCGAAAAGATTATTGATTCACTGTGCGAATCCAATGTCGCCAAAGAAGCAATATTGCTGCGACTCCTGGAACAGGCTGAAACGGTCACTGCGCATTATTTCAATGCTCATCAACAAGTCCTTGAAGGCGTTTATGCCAATGGGACCGAAGCAGCTGTCAACCAGAGTGTTCCCGTGCTGGAGCCGGTTCACTTGAACCCGACCATACTGGCGCCGGCGCCTGTCGTCGAAGCCGTCGAAGAGACAGATGCACTTAGCTACGGGCAATGGTTGCGTGCCGAAATCAGCACCGTCACCGGCTTCCAGGCGCAACAGATCGACTTCGATCAGAGCTTCGAGAGCCTGGGGATCGACTCGCTGGGGCTGGTCGATATTTTCGAATCCCTGGCCCAGCACTTCCCGGAAAAGAAAGACCTCACCTCGCAGCTCTTCGATGCCCCTACCCCGACCGCCTTGCTGGCACGGCTTGAAGCCGATCCGCAGGCACCCACGGTGGATATCCAAGCATGGGTACTCGACCAACTCGCAGTCATCACCGGCTTTACGGTTGAGCAGATCGACCCGTCACAAAGCTATGAAAGCCTGGGTCTTGATTCGCTGGTGCAGTTGGACTTCCTGGAGTCGGTAGTCGCCATGTGGCCACAACTCAAGGCGCACAGTTCCGAGCTGGCCAACGCCAAGCTCCCGCAGGCAACCATTGCCCTGATTCAAGCCGCCCTGGCCGATCCAACACCGCAGGCAGCGCCTGGCGTCGAGCCTTCACCTGCCACGCCGGACACTCAGGGGCAGGAAGAAAACCTGCTGCTCAACGCCCTGTCTCCGTTGATCCCGGACGCAGCGCAGTCGATCGACATCCAGACGCCGTTCGCACAACTGGGCCTCAACGGCTTTGCCCGCGAGGCGCTCTGCCAATCCATGGCGCAACAGTGCTCTGCCAGCGAGTTTGCCGGTGAAGCGCTGATGTCCCGTCGCACGCCTCAAGATGCCTTGTCGCTGCTGGCCAGGCTGAGCTGAGCCCAGCAGCAACAGGAATGGAATCCGGGTGATCGAACAGGTCACCCAGCGTTTTGGCGATCAGGGAGACAGGTATGAGTGGCGCAGTAACAACAATGGGCGATTTCTGCTTCAGCGCGATGGCGGGCGAGTTTCCGGGGGCGCCATCCACGGATGCGCTTTGGCAGTTGCTCTGGCAAGGGCAGATCGCACCGATCGAATCCATGCCGACACGTTGGGAATTGGACAAGGCGTCGATCTATTCAACCAAGGCCGGCGAGAAGGATCGCACGTACCTGGACAGCGCTTTTTGCCTGACCGATGACGCCTCGACCCCGTCACGGCACGAAGGACGACAGGTCGCCATCGGCAAGAAAGTGCTCCAGACGTTGCTCACCCAACTCGCCGGACAAGGCTCGGCGCTGAGCAGGGAGCGCACCGCGCTGGTGGTCGCGACCTCCTGGAGCGACGAGAGCTATTTCGTCACCGGCGTATCCAGAAAAACCGACACGCCGTCGGGCTTTACACCGGGTGAGCAAGTGGCGGAACTGGCAGCGGCCTTTGCCTTGGGCGGGCCGGCGTTGTCGGTAGACACCGCGTGCAGTTCGTTCCCCTATGCCTTGGATATGGCCCAGGCGCTGGTCAACAGTGGTCAGGCTGACAACGCGATTGTCATGGCCCTCAACACCGTGCTGCCGCCCGCGCTGTTCCTGGGTTTCTCGCAGTTGACGGCTTTTTCCGCCCGCGCGCGGATGGAAGCGTTCGGCCAGGACGCCGACGGCATCGTGCCGGGCGAATGTGCCGTGGCCTTTCTGGTCGAACCGCTCGCCCAGGCCCTGACAGCACAGCGTCGTCCCCTGGGCGTGCTGCGCGCCTTGGGCATGTCCGCCGACGGCGCCGAAGGCTCGGTGTTCGCGCCAGGCAAACAGGCCCAGTACTCGGCCTACCAACGTGCCTATCGCGGCCTCGATCCACGCGATGTGGACTACATCGAGACCCACGGCACCGGTACACCGCTGGGGGACGCAACGGAGCTGGCCTCGCTGAACAGCTTCTTTGCCCCCCATCGTCCGGACGGCAAGAAAATCATCATCGGTTCGATCAAGTCGGTCATCGGCCATCCCCTGGCCGCCGCCGGAGGGGCCTCGCTCGCCAAGGCCTTGATGATACTGCGCCATAAAGGCATCCCCCCGCAGCCCGGTTACCGCCCCAGCCCCAAGGTCGACGAGACCTGCCTGCGACTCGCCACCCAGCAGGTACAGCCCCTGGAGGATCATCGATCTGCACTCCGGATCGGCATCTCCAGTTTTGGTTTCGGCGGCGCCAACGCGCACCTGGTGGTGGAGGAATACATTCCCGGCAACCACTCTGCCTCTCCCCTGACCGCCCCGGCGGGCGCCAGTGGCGTGGTAATGCTCGACCTTGCCATTGTCGAGGCTGAAGCAGCGCTGGGCAGCCACCGTTCCTTGCAGTCATTCCAACAGCAACTCGATCAACCCGCCGCTCCCTCGGTCATGTTCCCTTATGGGCGCTTCGTTGATTACACCCCGGCGCCCGGTCAACCGTTGCTGGGAAAATTCCTCGCCCAAGACCACGTTATCGATATCGATGGCTTTGGCATGGGTCCCAAGCCATTGGCTCATGTCGACCCGTTCAAGCTGTTGATCACCGATCGCGTCAATCATCTGCTGCGACGTTTGCCAGGCGTAGCCGGTTCGCCCGGCACTGCGATGGTCATGTGCTGCAACATGGGCGGCGAGCGCTTCAGCAATGCCTACAGCAGCGCCCACAACTTCTACTCCCGGGCGCAAGGTACGGCACCGGGCGTCGAGGTGACGGACGTGGCAACCATGCTGCCGAACATGTTGTCCGGCTACCCGGCGCAGATTTTTGACTTCAAGGGTTTCCATCAGACCCTGGTCGGCACGGCGGGACTGTTCTGGCAAACCCTGCTGGCCTCGCCGCAATGGTTCAACGATGGCATCACCACGCTGCTGCTCGGCGCAGGGCGTTTTTTCAGCGGTGAAATCGAGGTCGAGCGCGCCCGGAGCAACACAATCACGCAAGGTGAAGGACTGGGGCTGATCGCGCTGCGTCGTTATCAACCGGATGCCGCTGACAAACCCTTGCTGGTGATCCGCGCGGCGGTCCTCGCCCACGCTGCCGACTCGTTGGACGAGGCTTGCCAACGGCTGGGCAAAGCGCCGAGCGACTATCCGAACGTTGACGTCTGTGAGTTGCAGCCTGCTGCGACGCCTGCCAGCGGATCGCTGCAGGAGCTGACCGGCTTCCTGGCTGAAGCCAGTGGCATCGAGACCCTGTTGGCGGTGATGTTGAAGGGCACGACCCATTCGGTGATCGAGGTGCGCGATGCCGGCAAGACGGTGATGTGGCTGTTTACCGAAAAACTTCGCCAATGGAGCCCGGCGGCGGCCGAAGCCAGCTCGCCCATCAAGCATCCCTTCATGTTGCGCTTTGCCCATTCGTCATCCCACGAACTGCAGCAGGTCATCACGCCTGCCCGGCCTGTCAGTGTGGTTCGCGAACCGCAGAACGACGGCGTCGACGTGCAGCAACTCAGCGACATGCTCACCAGCACCTTGCTCTCCGGGCTGCGGGTGCGGGTTCGCGCCATGGAAAGCCTGTTCGCCCTGCACCGTGGCGACACATCCCAGCGCCCGACACGCTGGCAGCGCAGCGCGGAACATATCGTGATCGCCAATGCCCAGCGCAGCCCACAGTCGCTGCACGCCCAGCTCGTGGTGGATGAAGCGCACCCGTACTTCTTCGATCATCCCCTGGATCACGTCCCGGGCATTTTGCTGCTCGAGGGCGTGCTGCAATTGATCGAACTGGCGATGCCTCCTCTGAGCGGACGGGTCGCCTACATCAAGACCCTGACGATCAAGTTCCAGCAATACGTACAGAAGCAAGGCGTGATCGATCTGCACGTCGAGCAAGGCCAGGATCCCCAGGTGTTCAATGCCAAGGTCATGCAGGCCGGGAAAGTGATGTGCACCTGCGTCCTCGGGATGGCCTACAGCTCGGCGTTCGAGACATCGCCAGCCGGCGAATTCACCGCCACGCCCTGCCGTAACAAGGCCCTGTTGCACAAGGCCAGGGAGGAGAACGTCATCGTCAGTGACATGAGCGGTATCGCCCAGGGCCTGAGCGTGGACACGCTGAAACTGCCGCAGGAACACTTCTTCCAGGCAGGTGATCCCGAGCACTATTCGATGGTGTATTTCCTCGAAGTCGCTCGCCAGTGCTACATGCAGATCGCCCACAGCCATCTGCGGATTCCACTCAACACCCCGATGAATCTGCTGGCCTTGAGCTTCACCCTGGATCGCCCCATCCCCAGGAACAGCCCGCTGTCATTGGCGCCGCAAGCCGGCTTTGATGCGGCGCTCCAGGCATTCAAGACCAACCGCATCTATATCGACCTGTTCAACCGGGGTGAAAAAATCGGTCAAGCAAGTATTACCGCCCAGGTGCTGAGTCAATCCGCCCCGGCGGCCTGAGCATTGAATGGATCTGCCCTGCGCATGACCGTGCCCCCCCACAACCAAGGTGTCGCCGTGAACGATGTCAAAGTGCAAGTCATAGTCAAATCGCCCCCTTCTGAAATCTGGAAGATCTGGAACAATTTTGCAGAAGCGCCGTCATGGGATACCGACGTTCGCCAGTGTCAGCTCGACGGCCCTTTCCAGGCGGGGACACGCGGCAAATGTGTGCTCAAGAATGGCTTGAACATGTCACTGAAACTGGAAGCCGTGAGCCTGCACGAAAGCTATCGCAACAGTGCACGGCTGCTGTGGATCGACCTCGAATTCGATCATCAGATGCGCAGGCTTTCTCCCGACGAAACCCATGTCATCCATAGCGCGAAAATTTCCGGGCCGTTGAGTTTCCTGTACCGCGCGTTGCTGCGCAAAGCGTTGACCGCAGCGATGACCACGGCACTGGACAACCTGTGCACGCTGGCTGAACAACGGGCCATCGCCACCCCAGGACACGAGAAAACCGCGACGCCTTTGCACCTCGTGTGAATGCCTCCCGGAAGCTTGCGTGCAGGACGCGCCTTCCCGGACTCGCGTTGCTTACTTATCGATAACAGTACATTTCGGATCTAGCATGAACCTACAGAAAAACACCCAGTATCTGCTCATGGCAATCGTTGGCCTGGGGGCTATTGCCCCAGCACCGAGTTTCGCCGACAACCTCGGCCCCTACATCAGTGGCATGGGCGGCGTGAACTGGGTCTCCAAACAGGACCTGACCCAGAACAACAATGATTTCGTCGAGATGGAATACAACCAACCGCTGCACTCGGGCTACGCCACCGGGCTGGCACTGGGCTGGCGGTTCCCGGTCGGGCTACGGCCCGAGGTGGAACTGAGCTACCGCCGCAACACCCTGGACCAATTCAATAACCGGATCTACGAGGGCGGGAGCAGCATCGAGGGCAAAGGCGAAGAGCAAGCCAGCAGCCTCATGGCCAACCTCTGGTATGACATCCCGAACCTGCCTGCCCCCTTGAGCCGGCTCACACCTTATGTGGGCGGTGGCCTGGGCTACGCGGTACTGACCATCAAGGGCCTGGAAGCCGGTGGCGTCGAGTTCGGCGGCACCCATCGCGACACCGTCTCGGCCTGGCAACTCGGCGCAGGCGTCGCTTACGAGCTGAGCGACCATTGGTCCATGTCCCTGGATTACCGCTACTTCAAGACCGGCGAAGCGAATTTCGGCCAAATCCAGGGCCTGCCCCCGGCTGACGTGGAAACCGAATACAACGCCCAGTCCTTGATGCTCGGCCTGCGGTACTGGCTGTAAGCGCTAGCTGGATCGGCGCCTTGCCTTGGCCAGGCGTCAATCATCATCGCGACTCACGCAAAGTGCCTGGCGCCTTTGCCGAACGGCGCTATAGCGCAAGTGTGCTATAGGCTCTGCTCTTGTCTGGTTCATTCTTCAGCCTTGAAACCCTACCGGAGGCTCGCATGACCGAATCACTGGAGCGTTTTATCCAGGCGCAAGCGTCTACCTATGACCACGCCTTGCTGGAACTGCAGCGTGGCCGCAAGGAAGGCCATTGGATGTGGTTCATATTTCCACAATTACGCGGCCTGGGTGTCAGCGAGAACGCCACTTACTATGGCCTGCGCGGCATTGACGAGGCGCGTGACTATTTGCAGCACCCGCTTCTGGGACCGCGACTCGAACGCGCGACTCGTGCCGTACTGGACTCGGGAGCCGCTTTGGAGAAACTCCTCGGGCCCATCGATGCCATGAAGTTCGCCTCCTGCATGACGCTTTTTGCAGCGGCTGCGGGCGGGCAATCGGTGTATGCCCAGGCGTTGGAGGGTGGGCTGGAGGTCGACTCAAGGACACTGGAACTGCTCAAGGAGCAGGAGAGCAGGAATGTCTGATTATGAAACATGGACGCTGGCAGTACACGTGACCCAATGGCGGTCCTGCGCGGGTTAACGTTCTAGATCGACAACACAAAGCGGCCTCGCCCTCGATTTCCTCGCTACCCGACAGCGCGTCAGGCACAAACCCGCACCGTCCAAGGGCCTTCCTTGAACCGACGTTGCGGAGGCGGTGGAAGATCGTTCCCCACGCTCCGCGTGGGAACGCCGCCAGGGACGCTCCGCGTTCCGCTTCTG
>NZ_FPIX01000092.1:0-1045 GCF_900119205.1 Pseudomonas sp. NFACC16-2
GTGGTGGTGTCGTTGACATCGCTGACGATGGTGCTGACTGGAGCCGTGTTCGGCGCGATGGCTTCCAGGTTACCGCCCGTGGCAGTACTGATGCTTTCGGTGACGGTGGTTGGGCCTTGGTACACGTCGTTGCCAACGGCTACGTCCAATACGCCCGAGCTTGCGCCCGCCGCGATGGTGATCGTTTTACCACTGTCGAGCGTGACCGTCACAGGACCGTTTTGCGCGGTGACCGGGTTGCCGTTGGCATCGGTCAGGGTCGCGGTGTAGGTGATGGTGCCGTTTTCATTCACGGTCGGTGTGGCGGTCAGCGTCACGCTGGTGGTGTCGTTGACATCGCTGACGATGGTGCTGACTGGCGCCGTGTTCGGGGCGATGGCTTCCAGGTTACCGCCAGTGGCGGTACTGATGCTTTCGGTGACGGTGGTCGGGCCTTGGTAAACATCGTTACCCACAGCGACATCGAGTACACCCGAGCTTGCGCCCGCTGCGATGGTAATCGTTTTACCGCTGTCCAGCGTGACCGTCACAGGACCGTTCTGCGCGGTGACCGGATTGCCGTTGGCATCGGTCAGGGTCGCGGTGTAGGTGATGGTGCCGTTTTCATTCACGGTCGGCGTAGCAGTCAACGTCACGGTAGTGGTGTCTACCGAATCGGTAATCGTGGTGACCGCAGGCGAGGTGCTCGGCACCAGATTCTCAAAGTTGCCACCCGTCGCACCCGTGATGGTGGTGCTGACCGTGCTGCCGTTGTTATAGACGTCATTAGCTGGCGTCTCGACGCTGACGGTGCCGGTAGTCTGGCCAGCCGCGATGGTGATGACCGAGCCGTTGCTCAAGGTCACGGTCACCGGGGTCTGGGCCGGGTTGGTCAGGGTGGCGGTGTAGGTGATCTGGCCGCCTTCGGTGATGGTGTTGCTGGCCGTCAGAGTCAGGCCAGTGGCATCCGGCGAATCAGTAATCGTGGTGACCGCAGGTGTAGTGCTCGGGACCAGGTTTTCGAAGTTGCCACCGGTCGCGCCGGTAATGGTGGTGCTGACCGTGT
>NZ_FPIX01000060.1:0-27544 GCF_900119205.1 Pseudomonas sp. NFACC16-2
CACCTTGCGGGTGGTACTCGCCGGCCAGCAACCGGGCCTTGAGGATCGGCCAATACTGTTTCGTGTAGTGCGCCAGTTGCTCCACCGTCATGCCATCGGCACCCGGTGCGCCCTTGTTGCTGACCACACGTTGATACGCACGTCTGAGGTTGGCGGGTGCAAGCACTCGCTCCATCAGCGTGTCCGGCTCCGCGTTCGTCCACGTCACAAACGCCGTCGATACCTGTGCGCTGTCAGCCGTCATCCTCGAATTCTGTCCAGGACTCGGAGTCACAGTCTTCTCTGGGAGAAATTTCTGCATTTCGATATTCAACGAGACTCTGACGCCTACCGGCGGCACAACCTGTTCGGCCCTTGGTGACGCGGTTAACCGCCACTTACTACGGCTTCGGCTGACTTCTACACGTTCATCCCGTCGCCTCTCGACGCTCGGTAGCACACTGGCAAACGGGCAGATCTCCCAGGGTAATTCGCGCGACCTTCCTGCTTATGCCTGTCGGATCTACGTCACAGCGTTCCGTGCAAGTATCGGGCTTTGAAGATATTGGCCTTCTTACCCCGCTGTGCCGCCTAATCCGCTTCCTGTTCGTCAGGCCAGCATTTTGCCTCGGGCTTCCTTCAGATTCGCAGTCGCCCGCGACACCCTTGCCTCTGGCTAACACTTCCCCTTGCCGGGTGTGTAGAGGACTTGCACCTCCAAGTCACCAGCGTGACCACCACAGCCAAGCTGGTTGCGCTTGCGCGCAACGCGCCATGCCTGGCGCACCAAAAAAAACGGCGCGCCGACCAAGCGCACCGTAAAACCGTAGAACACCCAACGAGGTTCGGTAAAACAATCAGTCCAGCAGTGCCAAGGCCTCGGCGGTGCATTCCTGAATGCGGGCCCAGTCGCCGTTCTTGATCCATTCAGGATCAAGCATCCAGCTTCCGCCCACGCACATCACGTTTTTCAACGCCATGTAGCTCTTGATGTTGGCCGGGCTCACGCCGCCGGTCGGGCAGAATTTCACTTCGCCGAACGGGCCACCCAAGGCCTTGATAGCCGCGACGCCGCCGCTGACTTCGGCCGGGAACAGTTTGAAGCGGCGATAGCCCAGGCTGTAGCCTTCCATGATGCCCGAGGCGTTGCTGATGCCGGGCAGCAGCGGGATAGGGCTGTAGACGCTGGCCTCGAGCAGATCACGGGTGATGCCCGGAGTGACGATGAACTGCGAACCGGCAGCCTCGGCGGCGTCCAGCATGTGACGGTCGAGCACCGTGCCGGCACCGGTCACCAGTTCCGGACGCTGCTCGCGCAGCACCTGGATGGCCTTGAGGCCGTATTGGGAACGCAGTGTCACTTCCAGCGCCGTCAGGCCACCGGCAGCCAGGGCATCGGCCAATGGCAGGATGTCCTGTTCACGGGCGATGGTGATCACCGGCAGGATCCGCGCCTTGGCGCAGAGGCTGTCGATCAGGGCAACTTTGTCCGCCATGGAAACGGTCGGGGATGGGTTTGTCATAGCGGCTGATCCTTGGTTCATGGGCACCAGTAAATCTCTAACGTAGGTTGCAAGAACGCGCGGATCGGCATTTTGGCGACATCGTCACCTGCCACCGCGGCGTTCAAGGTGGTCAATTTCGACTGACCGGAAATCGACAGCACTTTGTGTTGCGCCGAAGCCAGCAAGGCGCGGCTCATGGTCAAGCGCTGGTGCGGCACGGTCGGCGCCAGCATCGGCCAGCAACGACGTGTGCCATTGGCGTCCAGTGCCTGGGCCAGGTTCGGGCTGCCAGGGAACAGCGAGGCGGTGTGTCCGTCATCGCCCATGCCCAAGACCAGCACGTCGATGGGCGGCAGCTCGGCCAGCAAGCGATCCGCCTGTTCGGCAGCCGCTTCCAGGTTGCTGCTGGCGCTGTAGAGGCTCAGGAACTGGGCCTTGGCCGCCGCGCCTTGCAGCAGGTAACGCTTGAGCAGGCCGGCGTTGCTGTCGGCGTGTTCAACCGGTACCCAGCGCTCATCGGCCAGGCTGACCACCACTTTGGACCAGTCCAGCGCCTGCTTGGCCAGGTGCTGGAAAAACGCCACCGGGCTGCGGCCACCGGAGACCACCAGGGTCGCCGCACCGCGCGCGTCGATTGCATTGCGCAACTGCTCGGCCACGTTCAGCGCCAGGCCTTCGGCCAGCACCACCGGGTTCTTGAACTCATGGGCGCTAACGCCCTGCGGCAGTTTCAATTCAGATATCGCCATACCATGACCTCCCATCCCGCGTGATCAGTGCAATGGAGCTCATCGGCCCCCAGGACCCAGCCGCATACGGCTTGGGCGCATCGCCGGATTTCTTCCATCCGGCGATCAACTGGTCACACCACGTCCACGCGGCTTCAATTTCATCTTTACGGACAAACAGGTTCTGATTGCCGTTCATGACTTCCAGCAACAACCGCTCGTAGGCATCGGGAATACGTGCGCTGCGATAGGTATCGGAGAAGTTGAGTTGCAACGGACCGCTGCGCAATTGCATGCCCTTGTCCAGGCCTTGCTCCTTGGTCATCACGCGCAAGGAAATCCCTTCGTCCGGTTGCAGGCGGATGATCAGTTTGTTGCTGATCTGCAGGCGCTGCTCGGGAGCGAAGATGTAGTGGGACGGCTCCTTGAAGTGAATGACGATCTGCGACAGTTTCTGCGGCATGCGCTTGCCGGTGCGCAGGTAAAACGGCACCCCGGCCCAACGCCAGTTGCGGATGTCGGCGCGTAGGGCGACGAACGTCTCGGTGTCGCTCTGGGTGTTGGAGTTGGGTTCTTCGAGGTAGCCAGGCACCGACTTGCCCTCGCTGTGGCCGGCGATGTACTGGCCGCGCACCACCTGGGTGGTCAGGCCTTCCGGGCTGATCGGCGCCAGGGCCTTGAGCACCTTGACCTTCTCGTCACGGATGCTGTCGGCAGACAAGTCGGCCGGTGGGTCCATGGCGATCAGGCACAGCAACTGCAACAGGTGGTTCTGGATCATGTCCCGCAGTTGGCCAGCCTTGTCGAAATAGCCCCAGCGACCTTCGATACCGACCTTCTCGGCCACGGTGATTTCCACGTGGGAAATGTAGTTCTGGTTCCACTGGGTTTCGAACAGGCTGTTGGCAAACCGCAGCGCGATCAGGTTCTGGACCGTCTCTTTACCCAGGTAATGGTCGATGCGATAGGTACGGTTTTCCGGGAAAAACTGCGCCACGGCGTCGTTGACCTTGCGCGAAGACTCCAGGTCCGAGCCGATGGGTTTCTCCAGCACGACACGGGTGTTTTCGCTCAAGCCAACCTTCGCCAGGTTCTCGCAGATCGCCCCATACACCGCCGCTGGGGTGGCGAAATAGGCAATGACCTGTTGGGTCGAACCGACTGCTTCGGCCAAGGCGACGTAATCGTCGGCCTTGAGGAAATCCACGTGCAGGTAGGTCAATCGTGCCAGGAAGCGCTCGAGTACGGCTTCGTCCAGGTCTTTTTCACCGACGTAGCGACGCAGTTCGGCGGCGATGAACGCCAGGTGCTGCTGCTCGCCGCCGGGTTCACGGGCCAGCGCAATGATTCGCGTGTCCTCGTGCAACAATTGGGCGCCATCGAGCTGATACAGGGCAGGAAAGAGCTTGCGCAAGGCCAGATCGCCCAACGCGCCGAACAAGGCAAAGGTGCACGGTTCAACCGTAATCGAAGGCATGATGTTTGTTCTTTTATCAAGTTAAACTACAAATACCTTTTTTCAAGGTATCACTCAAGGAAAAATGTAGTAATAACCACAACATTTTTCGAAAACACCGATTCCGAGTGGTGGTCCGTCGGAGCCATCAGTAGGATAGGCCACCGCAAAGGGTCGTATCAAAGACCCGTCTTCCTAGGAATCTTGTATGGACCGCGTGCGAAATTTACTGGAACAGATCCAGAGTCGCCTTGAAGACCTGAACAAGGCCGAACGCAAGGTGGCCGAGATCATCCTGCTCAACCCGCAGCAGGCGACCCGCTTCAGCATCGCCGCCCTCGCCCAGGCGGCTTCGGTGAGTGAACCGACCGTCAACCGTTTCTGCCGCTCGTTCGGCGTCAGCGGTTACCCGGAACTCAAGCTGCAACTGGCCCAAAGCCTGGCCAGCGGCGCTGCTTATGTGAGCCGTGCGGTGGAAGCCGACGACAACCCGGAAGCCTATACCCGGAAAATCTTTGGCAGTGCCATTGCCTCATTGGACAGCGCCTGCCAGGCCCTTGATCCCAATTTGATCAGTCGCGCCGTGGACCTGCTGATCCAGGCCCGGCAGATCCACTTCTTCGGTCTCGGCGCCTCCGCCCCGGTAGCGTTGGATGCCCAGCACAAGTTTTTCCGCTTCAACCTGGCAGTGACCGCGCACGCCGACGTACTGATGCAGCGCATGATCGCGTCCGTGGCCCATACCGGTGAACTGTTCGTGATCATTTCCTACACCGGTCGTACTCGTGAGCTGGTGGAAGTGGCGCGCATCGCCCGGGAAAACGGCGCGTCGGTGCTGGGCCTGACCGCCGAAGGCTCGCCACTGGCCAAGGCCAGCACCTTGAGCCTGAACATCCCCCTGCCAGAAGACACTGATATCTATATGCCGATGACCTCACGGATCATCCAGCTCACCGTACTGGACGTGCTCGCCACCGGCATGACCCTGCGTCGGGGCGTGGACTTCCAGCCGCATCTGCGCAAGATCAAGGAAAGTTTGAACGCCAGCCGTTATCCGGTTGGGGATGAGTTCAACTGAACCGATCCAGAAGCCTCGCTGCCTGATCGTTCCCACGCTCCACGTGGGAATGCCTCAAGGGACGCTCTGCGTCCAGTGACGCGGAGCGTCACGGGCTGCATCCCCACGCGGAGCGTGGGAACGATCCAGAGTTAAGCCCCCACCCACGCCTGCAAACTCAGGTGCGCCCGCTCCCCCGGCGCCAGGCACAGGCTGTCGGTGCCGCCACTGGCCGCTTCGACGCAGACGAATTCACTGACCTCATCCCAACTCACCCCCAGCAACGGCCGCGCGCCGGGATGCCAGACCACGGTGTCGGCGCTGTCGCCGGTGTCGATGCACAATTCGCGCTGCCAGGCGTGGTCCTTGAGCTGCAATTGCCCCTCATGCTGGAATACCCGCTGGCAGCCACCCTCGACCCGCAACTCGCCTTCCTGCTGGCAAACCGCACGGCTCAACTGGTCGTAGCCCTGTGCGCCCTCCAGCCCAGACAGCGCTACCTCACCGACATCACCGATACGCCAATAGGCGTGCAAGGCCTGGCTCAACTGGCATGGCAGGCTGTCCTGGTGCTCGGTGCTCAAGCGCAGCTCCATCCGCTCACCCAGGTCTGCATGCAAGTCCACTTGCCAGTCGCACAGTTGCAGTTGCCAGTGCAAATGCACACCGTTTTCATCGCTGTGGCTGTCGAGCAGTTTCCACTCGATCAACCGCGCCCAGCCGTGGGACGGCCAGGCGTTTTCGCTGGGATGGCGGCCATACCAAGGCCAGCACACCGGTACCCCACCGCGTATCGCACCGACTTGCGGCCACTTGGCCGCACACCACAACCAGGGCTTCTGGCCTTTGGGCTGAAAATGCAGCAACTGTGCGCCCTGGCGACTGAACACCGCCTGGCACAACGGGTGGTCGATCACCAACACATCGCGCTGCCGATAGCGCTCCCACGCGAACACCGGGCGTTCGCGCAAGGATCTGAAAAAGCGTTGTAGCGGATGCTCATGCATGGGCCGCGGTCCTGGAGATCATTGAATACTCAACTGGATGATGCACACTTTTGTGGCGAGGGGATTTATCCCCGCTGGGGCGCGCAGCGGCCCTGAAACTGGCAACTCAGTGCATCAGGTTACTGGTTGGGGACTGCTTCGCAGTCCAGCGGGGATAAATCCCTCGCCACAGGGTTCTGCTCCAGCCAAGCACTTCACAAAAAAAAGCGGACAGCCTTGGCCGTCCGCAAATATGCGCACATAGAGAGGAGCTTATCGCAACAGCGTTAGAACACCGACTGAATTTTCAGGCCGGCCACCAGCGCGTTGTCGACTTCATCCACACCACCTGGGTGAGTGATGTATTGCAGGTTGGGACGCACGGTCAGCCAGTTGGTGACGTGGATGCCGTAGTTGAGCTCGTAGTTGTACTCAGTGTCACGCAACGGCGCGAACAGCGGATCGTTGTAGTCGCTGACACCATTGGCCGCGTTGGTCAGCTCGGCGTTTTTCTTCACGTCATCGTTGACATGGATGCGGGAGAAACCGATGCCGATGTCATCTTTTGGACGCGCATCGAATGGCCCCTTGTACACGAACATCAGCGACTGGTAGTTGTCGACGATGTTGGTGTCCTTATCGTGGAAGGTCGCGTTGGCGGCGATGTTCAGGCCGCGGGACGCGTCACCGTTGTGCGTGGTCAGTTGTTGCTGTGCCACGAACCAGTAGCCGTGCTTGCTATCGTGGCTGCGATAGGCGTTAAGGGTGGTCGCGGCATCGTCACCGTTGTCGTCTTCACGGACGTCATTGGCATCGGCCGTGCTCTTGTAGTAACCCACACGGTACTCACCCGGCAGGTTGTTGACCTTCGGCGACCAGACCAATTCGACCGGAATCACGGTGCCCTTGGTACCACTGCCGCTGAGTTTGAAGCCGTTGCCGTGTTCCAGTTGCGAGGGGTTCTGGTTGTATGCGCCGATCTGCGCATAGAACTCAGGCGTGAGGTTGTACTTCACGCGGATCGCGGCCTGGCTGACGGGCCAGTTGTACCAGATGCCGGTCGCCCAGTTACCCACTTGGGAACCGCAGAAGGCCAGGTTCTGGAATTCACAAGGGAAGGTGTTGAAGTCTTCGCCTTCGCCGAAGTAGCCGGCCTTGACGTCCAGCTTGCCGTCGAGGAACTGGTGCTTGATCCACAACTGGGTCAGACGGACCATGTGGCCACGGCCGTAGACTTCCTGGGAAGAACTCAAGGTGCCGGCACGCGGGTCGCCGACACGGTCGTTGGAAATGTTTTCACCGTTACGGTTGGTGAGCTGGATCTTGGCCTGGGTGTTATCCCAACCCCACAGCTTTTCCAGGTCCAGCGCCACGCCCAGGCCAAACTGGTCGGAATAACGCGCGGTCTTGTCGTTGTTGTAGCCGCCATGCAGGTTGCCACCGACTTCACCGACGTAGTCGGCCTTGATGTCGATACCCTGCTCGATCAGCTCGGTACGCTTACCACCCCAGTCACCCGTCATCCACGGCGAATCGGCGCTGAAGGCGTCGGCAGCCTGTGCGCTACCGGCCAGCATCATCGCCGCAACGGCTGACAACTGGCAGATAAGCTGGGCGTTATTTTTCTTCTTCATCCCTACATCCTCGTCTTTATTGTTATTAACTGTTTTTATCTAACGCGGTTTACAACGATTGCGGCGGGTGGTCCCCCACTCACCGCATACTCCTTCTTTGTGGGAGCACGTTGACTCCCTCATTTGTTCTTCATCGGCCTTTGAACTGCGCCACGTTCGCCGACCGAGCATCGGCTTGCGGCTGGCCAGCCACGCCCAGGCGTTCACCGGACTGCGCGTCGAACAGCAGCACCTTCGACGGATCGAATTGCAGCGTCAGGGTTTCCCCCGGCTGCGGTGCCACGTCCGGCGCCAGGCGGCAGCAGACCTTGGTGTCGTTGAGATTGACGAACACCAGGGTGTCCGGCCCGGTGGGCTCGGTGACCTGGACTTCGGCGCGAATGGTCGGCAAGCCGTTGGGCTCGCTGCCTGCCAGCATGATCTGCTCCGGGCGCATGCCCAGGATCACTTCACGGTCTTCCAGGCCGGCGTCCTGCATGCCCATCGGCAGTTCACAACGGGCCTGGCCGCTGTCGAGCAGCGCCAGCAGGCGACCGTCCTTGCGTTGCAGGCGCAGCGGGATGAAGTTCATCGGTGGCGAACCGATGAAGCTCGCCACGAACAGGTTGGCCGGGTTGGTGTAGATGTCTTTCGGCGTACCGAACTGCTGGATGATCCCGTCCTTCATCACCGCCACTTTGTCGCCCAGGGTCATGGCTTCGATCTGGTCGTGGGTCACGTAGACCGTGGTGGTCTTCAGGCGCTGGTGCATCAGTTTCATTTCGGTACGCATCTCGACCCGCAGCTTGGCGTCGAGGTTGGACAGCGGTTCGTCGAACAGGTAGATCTTCGGCCGCCGCGCCAGCGCCCGGCCCATGGCCACGCGCTGTTGCTGGCCGCCGGAAAGCTGGCCGGGCTTGCGATTGAGCAGGTGTTCGATCTGCAGCAGCTTGGCCACGCGGGTGACTTCTTCGTCGATGGCGGCCTGGTTCATCTTGCGGATTTTCAGACCGAACTCGATGTTCTCGCGCACGCTCATGGTCGGGTACAGCGCGTAGGACTGGAACACCATGGCGATGTCGCGATCTTTCGGGCTCATGCCGCTGACATCCTGGTCGCCGATCATGATCGCGCCGCCAGTGATGGTCTCGAGGCCGGCGATGCAGTTCATCAGCGTCGACTTGCCACAGCCCGAAGGTCCGACCAGGATCAGGAACTCACCGTCCTTGATCGACAACTCGATGTTCTTCAGGGTGTCCGGCAGGCCGGCACCATAGGTCTTGTTTACGTTGCGAAGTTCAAGCGTTGCCATGATTACCCCTTGACTGCGCCGGCCGTCAGACCGCGCACGAAATACTTGCCTGCGACCACATAGACCAGCAGGGTCGGCAGCCCGGCGATCATCGCCGCCGCCATATCAACGTTGTATTCCTTGGCCCCGGTACTGGTGTTGACCAAGTTGTTCAGCGCCACCGTGATGGGCTGCGAATCGCCACTGGAAAACACCACGCCGAACAGGAAGTCGTTCCAGATCTGCGTGAACTGCCAGATCAGGCAGACCATGATGATCGGGGTGGACATCGGCAGGATGATCCGCCGGAAAATGGTGAAGAAACCCGCACCGTCCAACCGCGCAGCTTTGACCAGCGCGTCGGGAATGCTGACGTAGTAATTACGGAAGAACAGCGTGGTGAACGCCAGGCCATAGACCACGTGCACGAACACCAGGCCCGTGGTGGTACTGGCCAGGCCCATCTTGCCGAGGGTGAACGAGGCCGGCAGCAGGACGGTCTGGAACGGCAGGAAGCATCCGAACAGCAACAGGCCGAAGAACAACTGCGAGCCGCGAAAGCGCCACATCGACAACACGTAGCCGTTCAATGCACCGATCGCGGTGGAGATCAGCACCGCCGGGACGGTGATCTTGATCGAGTTCCAGAAGTAGCCGTCCACCGTGGCCCAGGCCTTGACCCAACCGATGCCGCTGACCACGGTCGGCCAGCTCAGCAGGTTGCCGGTGCTGATGTCTTCCGGCGTCTTGAAGCTGGTCAACAACATGACCACCAACGGCACCAGGTAAAGCAATACGGCGAGGATCAGCACCGCGTAGATGGCGATGCGACTCAGGCTGATGGAAGGTTTGGCAGCGAGACTAGTCATGACGCTTGGTCCTCAGCTCGGAGTACAGGTAAGGCACGATGATTGCGAGGATCGCACCGAGCATCAGGATTGCACTGGCCGAGCCCATGCCCATCTGGCCGCGACTGAAGGTGAAGGAATACATGAACATTGCTGGCAGGTCGGAGGAATAACCCGGGCCACCGGCCGTCATCGCGGCCACCAGGTCGAAGCTCTTGATCGCGATATGCGCCAGGATCATCACGGCGCTGAAGAACACCGGGCGCAGGCTTGGCAGCACCACTTTCCAGTAGATGCGCGGCATGCTCGCGCCATCGATCTGCGCGGCACGGATGATCGATTGATCGACACCCCGCAGGCCGGCCAGGAACATCGCCATGATGAAGCCCGAGGCCTGCCACACCGCAGCGATCACCAGGCAGTACACCACGCGATCCGGGTCGATCAGCCAATCCAGGCGGAAGCCTTCCCAACCCCAGTCACGCAACAATTTGTCCAGGCCCATGCCCGGGTTGAGCAGCCATTTCCAGGCTGTACCGGTGACGATCATCGAGAGCGCCATCGGGTAAAGGTAAATCGTGCGGATAAACCCTTCGCGACGAATGCGCTGGTCAAGGAACACCGCCAGCAACACGCCGATCACCAGGGTGATACCGATGAACAGGCCGCCGAACAGTGCCAGGTTCTTGCTCGCCACCCACCAGCGATCGTTGTCCATCAGCCGGGCATATTGCGCCAGGCCTGCCCATTTGTAGTTCGGCAGGAACGTCGAAGTGGTGAACGACAGGACGAACGTCCACAAGATATAGCCATAGAAGCCCACCAGGACGATGAACATGCTCGGCGCCAGCACCAGTTTCGGGAGCCAGCGCTGCAATGCATCGAACGGCGAGGCCTTGCTGAACACAGCAACAGAACTCATGGGAAGATCCAAAACAAGGTTACAAGGGCATCCCTTTGTGGGAGCGAGCTCTGTGGCGAGGGGATTTATCCCCGATCGGCTGCGAAGCAGCCGCAAAGCCATTGCATGCGGTGTTTCTGACACTCCGCCATTGCGACTTTTCGGGGCCGCTGCGCGACCCATCGGGGCGGTGCGACGTTTCGCTAAATCCCCTCACCACAAAAGCTCGCTCCCACAAGGGAAGCGGCGCTAATTACTTCGCGGACTGAACCGCTGCGCCCAGTTTCTTGGCAGCATCGGCCGGGTCGGCTTTCGGGTCGTTGATGTAGTTGGTCACCACGTCAAAGAACGCACCCTGTACCGCCAACGTGGTCGCCATGTTGTGCGCCATGCTCGGTTGCAGGCCGCCCGTCTTGGCGTCTGTCAGGAAGTCCTTGGCAGCGGTCTGGGCACAGGAATCGAAACCGTACTTGGCCATGTCGCCGAGCATGTCGTTACGAACCGGGATCGAGCCTTTGTTGATGCTGAAGACTTTCTGGAAGTTCTCGCCCAACACGACCTTGGCGATGTCCTGCTGACCGGCCGCAGTGCCTTTGTCTTTCTGCTTGAACACCGCCAGGGAGTCGATGTTGTAGGTGAAGGCCTTGTCGGTGCCCGGGAAGGCCACGCACTCGTAGTCCTTGCCGGCGACTTTCTTCGCCGCGGTCCACTCGCTCTTGGCCCAGTCACCCATGATCTGCATGCCGGCCTTGCCGTTGATGACCTTGGCCGCTTCCAGGTTCCAGTCCTGGCCCTTGCCGTCGGCGTCCATGTAGGTCGCGACTTTCTTCAGCTCCGTCAGCGCCTTGACCATTTCCGGACCGGTCAGCGCCTTGTTGTCCAGGTCGACCAGAGCTTTCTTGTAGCCATCAGCGCCCATGACCGAGAGCACCACGGCTTCGAATACGGTGCTGTCCTGCCAAGGCTGGCCACCGTGGGCGAGCGGAATGAAGCCCGCGGCCTTGAGCTTGTCGCCGGCTGCATAGAATTCTTCGAGGGTGGTCGGGTTCTTGGTGATGCCGGCTTTCTTGAAGACTTCCGGGTTGATCCACAGCCAGTTGACGCGGTGGATGTTCACCGGCACGGCGACGTAGTCACCGTCGTACTTCACGGTATCGGAGACTTTTTTGTCGAGCAGGCTGTCCCACTTCTCGGCCTTGGCAACATCTTTCAGGATGTCGGTGTCGAGCAGCCCGGTGGACGCCCATTCCTGGATGTCCGGGCCCTTGATCTGGGCGACGCCCGGTGGGTTGCCGGCCACGGCACGGCTCTTGAGCACAGTCATGGCAGTGGAACCGCCACCACCGGCGACAGCGCCGTCCTTCCAGGTAAAGCCGTCTTTTTCTACCTGGGCCTTGAGCACATCGACCGCGGCTTTTTCACCACCCGACGTCCACCAGTGGACGACTTCCACGGAACCTTTGGATTCGGCGGCAAGGGTAGTGACAGGGAAGGCTGCGACGGGAAGCAGGGAAGCAAGAGAAATGACAGTAGCGAGGCGAGAAATCGCATTCATCTAGAATTACCTTTCTTGTTGTTATGCATGCAAGTCTGGAGCTTGCGCTGCATGGATTCTAATCAGAGGGAATCCCTTCGCAGGTAACGAAGGGACGTGCAAATGTCACGACATGGTTACACAGGCGAAGGACTGGATAACCGCGCCAGGGCTGACGCCATGCTCGGTGCCAGGGGCAGGCGCGGAATCAAGACCGCCTGCCAGGCGTGATACAGATCCGGCTTGCCCGGCCAGATATCGGCGCTGGGGCAATTTTGCGGATCGAGTTCGTGATGCCAGCTGCCGTTGCAGCGATCGATGAAATGTTTGTCACAGAACTCCCAGAAGCGCCGATACCAGGCTTCGTACTTCGCCTCGTCGGTGCGCTTGAGCAAGGCGCTGGCAGCGGCCGCCGCTTCGGCGTGGACCCAATGCAGCCGATGGCGAACCACCGCGCGGTTGTCCCAATCCAGGGTGTAGACAATGCCCGGCGCTCCGTCGACGCCCCAGCCGTGGCAGCAGTTCTGATCGAAGAGTTTTTGTGCGTCCTGGGCCAGCCAACCCGGGGTCAGCATGCCGATCTGGACGCGCGCCGCTTCAAGGTGCAGCAGCAGTCGCGCCCATTCGAAACCGTGGCCAGGTGTGGTGCCGTAGGGACGGAAACCATCGGCAGGATTGTCCTGGTTATACTCGCGCAGCGGCTGCCAGTGGCGATCGAAATGCTCCACCACCAGGTAGTCGTTGGCGGCGGCATGGCCGTGGATCACCCGTTCGACGATGTGCAGGGCGCGAGCCAGCCAGCGTGGGTCGTCGGTGGCATCGGCCAGGGCCAGGAACGCTTCGGTGGCGTGCATGTTGCTGTTGGCGCCGCGATAGGCCTCTTCCTCAGTCCAGTCGCGGTTGAAGGATTCGCGCAGCGCCCCCTCTTCTTCGCTCCAGAAATGCTCATCGATGATCCGCACCGCTTCGTCCAGCAATGCCTGGGCGCCGGGCCGCTGGGCCACCACCGCGGAACTGGCCGCCAGGGCGACGAAGGCATGCAGGTAGGCGGCTTTGCCCGCGCCATCTTCATCAGGCCGTGTCGTGGCAAACCAGCCACCGTGCTCGGCGTCGTGCAAGGGGCCGCTCAGCGCCTGGACGCCGTGGTCCACCAGCTCGGCAAACCCCGGCAGACCCTGGATGTGGGCCATGGCAAAGCTGTGGGTCATGCGCGCGGTGTTCATGGTTTCGGCCCGGGCATTGGCCGGCAGGCGCCCCAGCTCGTCCAGGTTGCCAAAGCCGTCCGGCAGCTTCGATGCCTTGGCGAACGCCAGCAGCCGCAAGCCTTCGTCGGCAAGCCATTGCTGGTGGGCAGGGGCGTTCAGCCAACTGCTGAAGGCCGGTTGGAAGGTGTCCATTGGGTGGTACCTTTTTTTGTTGTTTTGACGCAGGGAGTCTAAACAAGGGATGAGGAGTGGCAGGTAACGAAAGGGGCGCGTTATGTCACCGACTTGTGACATAACCCTGAGTGATGATCGTTCCCACGCTCCGCGTGGAAATGCAGCCCGGGACGCTCTGCGTCCCCTTTAAAGCCGAACGCGGAGCGTCCGTTGAGGCATCCCCTCGCAGAGCATGGGAACGATCAGTCAACGAGGTCCGCTATTCCACACTCCGAGGCAATTGGAGGGTCACCCGCAACCCACCCTCGCGCAAGTTCTGCAAGCTCACTTCGCCGCCATGGCTGTGGGCGATGTTGCGGGCGATGCCCAGGCCCAGGCCATAGCCCTGCTGTTGCCCGGCCAGGCGGAAGTGCGGTTCGAAGACTTGCTCCAGGCGCTGTTCCGGCACGCCGGGGCCTTCGTCGTCGACGTGCAGGATGAAGGCGGTTTCATCGTCATCGATGTGCAGGTGGGCGTTCTGTCCGTATTTCAAGGCGTTGTCGATCAGGTTGCCGATGCAGCGTTTGAGGGCCAGCGGCTTGCCGGGATACGGCGCCAGCGCCCGGCCATCCTGGGTCACCCGGCCGTTGCCGTTGGGCGCCAGGTAAGGTTCGACCAAGCAATCGAGCACATGATTGAGGTCCACCGGTTCGATATTTTCGTGGATGTCGGTGTCCTTGACGCATTGCAGCGCACCTTTGACCAGCAGTTCCAATTCATCCAGGTCACGACCGAACTTGGCCTGCAGGTTCTCGTCTTCCAACAGCTCGACCCGCAGCCGCAATCGGGTGATCGGTGTGCGCAAGTCGTGGGAAATCGCGCTGAATAGCTGGCTGCGTTCCGTCAGGTAACGGCTGATGCGTTCGCGCATGGCATTGAACGCCCGCCCCACTTCCACCACTTCGCTGCCGCCGCCCTCGGCCACCGGCTCCACTTCGGCGCCCAGGGACATGTCCCGCGCGGCCCGGGCCAAACGCTTGAGCGGTCGGCTCTGCCAGTGCACCAGCAAACCGATGAACAGCAACAACAAACTGCTGGTGAGCACGATGAAACCGACCTGTTGCTTGGGCAGGTCCTGCTCTTCAAGGCTGGTGTAGGGTTCGGGCAGCAGCGAGGCGATGTACAGCCATTCCCCCGGCGCCATCTGGATCTGCGTGACCAGCACCGGCGGGTTCACCGGTTCCAGGGTCAAGGCGTAGTGAGCCCACGAACGGGGCAGTTCATCGAGTTTGAGCCCAGCGTTGAAAATTCGCAGGTCGTCGGGGCTGACAAAATTCACCGATATGTCGGTGTTACTGCCCAACGACCGGCGCAACACATCGTCCACCGCCTTGAGCACCGCCAGTTTGCGCGGCGTGACCGGCAGCACGTCCATGCCCAGGGGTTTGTCGTTGAGCGTGACGACAAATCGCGTACCGCCCATGCTGCGCAACTGGTCCAGCACCAATGGCCGGTATGCCACCGGCAGCGAACGCAAATAACTGACACTGGCGGTCATCGAATGGGCCAGGCTACGGGCACTGGTGACCAGGCCTTCGAGCTGAGTGGCGCGCAACTGCGAGACCCAGATCAGGCTGGACAAGGTCTGGGCGAACAGCACCACCAGCAAGGTCAGCAGCAGCATCCGTCCCAGCAGCGAACGCGGTACTGGCACCCGTCGGGCGACTTTTTTGATCCAGTCAATGACCATTGCTGGCAACCACACTGGCCGCCAACTGATAACCGCTGCCACGCACCGTGCGAATCAGCCGCGGCGGCTTGTCGGTGTCACGCAAGCGCTGACGCAGACGACTAACCGCCATGTCGACGATCCGGTCCAGGGGCATCAGCTCACGACCGCGGGTCGCACTGCCGATGGTGTCGCGGTCGAGGATTTCCTGGGGATGATCGAGAAACAGCTTGAGCAGGGCGAAATCGGCCCCGGAGAGGATCACCTCTTCACCGTCGGTGTGGAACAGTCGATGACTGACCATGTCCAGCCGCCATTCATCGAAGGCCAGCACTTCGCCGACGGGGCGCTCCTGGCCAAATTGAGCGCGGCGCAGCAGTGCCTTGATGCGCGCCTGCAATTCACGCGGACTGAAGGGCTTGCCCAGGTAATCATCGGCGCCCAATTCGAGGCCGATGACCCGGTCGGCTTCGTCGGAACTGGCGGTGAGCATGATGATGGGCACATGAGCCTGGCGTGGGTGCTGGCGAACCCAGCGGCATAGGCTGAAGCCGTCTTCATCGGGCAGCATCACATCGAGGATCACCAGGTCGCTCGGCGCATCGTTCAGCGCCTGGCGAAACCCGGCGCCATCAGGCGTGGTCCGCACCTGGAAACCCGCACGGCTGAGGTAGGTGTCCAGCAGTTCGCGAATCTCCTGGTCGTCGTCGACCAACAAAATCGATTTGTTTACTGAACTCACGGGCCTCGTCCTTGTTGTTTGGATTGGGGCGATTATGCCTGATGGACAAGGCCTACAAATACACTGCAAAAACTCTGTGGGAGCGGGCTTGCTCGCGATAGCGGTGCAACAGCCAACCTCAATGGCGACTGACACTCCGTCATCGCGAGCAAGCTCGCTCCCACAGTACAGTACCTACCGAACCTCAAGCGGCGGCGGATTGCTCCAACGCCACACCCGCCCCCATCAGGCCGGGGTACGGCGCGGTCACCAGCCAGACCGGAATGCCCTTGAAGTAATCGCTCATGCAGCCCTTGTCGGCGAAGCAACGGGCGAAACCACTTTCGAGGAAGAAATCGGCAAACCGCGGGACCACGCCACCGACGATGTAGACACCGCCGCGCCCGCCCAACGTCAACACATTGTTGCCGGCCACGCGCCCCAGCCAGCGGCAGAACTGCTCGAGCACTTCCAGGGCAATGGGGTCGCCAGCCAGGCCGGCGGCGGTGATGGATTCGGGGGTGTCGAGCACCGGCACATGGCCGTCCACCGCGCAGATGGCCCGGTACACCCGAGGCAACCCGCTGCCACTCAGGGCGGTTTCGGCGCTGACGTGGCCGATCTCGTTGTAGATGTGCTGCCACAGCTGGGTTTCCCGCGGGCTGCTCATGGGCAGGTCGACATGGCCGCCCTCCCCCGGCAACGCCGCGAAACGGCCTTCGCCCAAGTCCAGCAACGTACCAACGCCCAGCCCGGTACCCGGGCCGATCACCACTGCCGGGCGCAACGGCTCCGGGGTGCCTTCGCATACGACCCGGTACTCATCGGGACGCAAGCAAGTCATGCCCAGGGCCATGGCCGAGAAATCGTTGACCAGCAACAGCTTCTCCACCTGCAAGGTCTGGCAGAACGCCAGGTTGCTCAGGCGCCAGTGATTGTTGGTAAAGCGAAACTCATCGCAGCTCACGGGACCGGCCACCGACAGGCACACCGAACCGATGGCGCCCGGTTTCAAGCCCAGGCCATTCAGGTACACCTGGATGGCATCTTCCGGGCAGGCATAATCCGCTGTTGCCAGCACCTGGATGTTTTCCAGGGTGTGGTTTTTCCACAGCGCAAAGCGTGCGTTGGTCCCACCGATGTCACCGACCAAAGCCAGTTTCAATTAAGCGTCTCCAGGGCAGAAGTGAAGGCGCTGGCGCCCTGCTCCGCCGAGCTGAAGGCCATGCGCATGAAACCGAACAGCTCGCGGCCGGTGCCGATGTTGTTGCCCAACAGGCCCTTGGCCGGCGTGCGCGCGGCGAATTCCTCGGCGTCCACCTTCAATTCCAAGGTGCCTTTGACGCCATCGACGCGGATGATATCGCCCTCCTGCACCCGGGCCAACGCACCACCGACATAAGCTTCGGGGCTGACATGAATGGCCGCCGGGATTTTCCCCGACGCGCCGGACATGCGCCCGTCGGTCACCAGCGCCACTTTGAAGCCACGGTCCTGCAATACGCCGAGGAACGGCGTCATCTTGTGCAGCTCCGGCATGCCGTTGGAGCGCGGGCCCTGGAAGCGCATCACCGCGACAAAGTCTTTCTCCAGCAGGCCGGCCTTGAATGCATCAGCCAGGTCCTGTTGATCCTGGAAGACCATGGCCGGGGCTTCGACGACCTGGTTTTCCAGGGCCACAGCCGAGACTTTCATCACGCCACGGCCCAGGTTGCCTTCCATCACCCGCAGGCCGCCTTCCGGCGAGAACGCGCGGGCCACCGGGCGCAGGATATTTTCGTCGAGGCTTTCGATCGGGCCGTCGCGCCACACCAGCTCGCCGTCCTCGAGGAACGGCTCCTGGGTGTAACGGCTCAGGCCGTGACCGAGCACGGTGTTGACGTTTTCGTGGAGCAAACCGGCTTCCAGCAATTCACGGATCAGGAACGACATGCCGCCCGCCGCCTGGAAGTGGTTGATGTCGGCCTTGCCGTTCGGGTAGACATGACTCAGGGTCGGCACCACCTCGGAGAGGTCGGCCATGTCCTGCCAGGTCAGCTGGATACCCGCCGCCATGGCGATGGCCGGCATGTGCAGGGTGTGGTTGGTGGAACCGCCGGTGGCGTGCAGCGCAACGATGGAGTTGACCAGCGAGCGTTCGTCGACGATTTCGCCGATGGGCATGAAGTTGCCGCTCTGCTTGGTCAGGCGCGTGACCTGGAACGCCGCTTCACGGGTCAGGGCATCGCGCAGTGGAGTGTTCGGGTTGACGAACGAAGCGCCCGGCAAATGCAGGCCCATCACTTCCATCAGCAACTGGTTGGTATTGGCCGTGCCGTAGAAGGTGCAGGTGCCCGGGCTGTGGTAGGACTTCATCTCCGATTCCAGCAGCTCTTCGCGAGTGGCCTTGCCTTCGGCGTAGCGCTGGCGAACGTCGGCTTTTTCCTTGTTGGAGATGCCGGACACCATCGGTCCGCCGGGTACAAAGATCGTCGGCAAGTGACCGAAGCGCAGCGCGCCCATCATCAGGCCCGGGACGATCTTGTCGCAGATACCGAGCATCAGCGCGCCATCGAACATGTTGTGGGACAACGCCACCGCCGTGGACAGCGCGATCACTTCGCGACTCGGCAGGCTCAGTTCCATCCCCGCCTCGCCCTGGGTCACGCCGTCGCACATCGCTGGCGTGCCACCGGCGAACTGGCCGACCGAGCCGATCTCGCGCAGGGCTTTCTTGATCTGTTCCGGGAAGGTTTCGTAAGGCTGGTGGGCCGAGAGCATGTCGTTATAGGAAGACACGATGGCGATGTTGGCCGCGTTCATCATCCGCAGGTGATGCTTGTCTTCGGTGCCGCAACCGGCCACGCCGTGGGCGAAGTTGGCGCATTGCAGCTTGCCGCGCGTCGGCCCGTCGCTGGCTGCACCACGGATCAATGCAAGGTAAGCCTGACGCGTGGCGCGACTGCGGGCGATAAGCCGTTCGGTGACCTCAAGGACGCGGGGATGCATGTGTAGAACTCCAGGCTAACGGGTGTGGCGACCTGATTGTCTATGCTGGTCAAAAGCCCCCTGGCGTTGGGCGACAGGCGGTTTACTGACCATTCGGACCAGTTGATTCAGGTCACTCGTTGTAGATAAAACAAAATATTGCCACTAAAAAGGCTTGTTTTCTATTTTTATGCGAATAATCTTGTAATTCCAACAACAAATCGATGGCGGCGCCGTTAATGACTCTTCGAATCGCAATCAATGGTTTTGGCCGCATCGGCCGCAACGTTCTTCGTGCACTGTATACCCAAGGCTATCGTCGCGACCTGCAGATCGTCGCCATCAACGACCTGGGCGACAGTGCGATCAACGCTCATCTGCTCAAGTTCGACACGGTCCACGGTACTTTCGACGCCGACGTGCAGCACGATCACGAAAGCCTGACGGTCAATGGCGACCGCATCTCGGTCAGCGCCATCCGCAACCCGGCCGAACTGCCTTGGGCCGCTGAAAAAATCGACGTCGTGTTCGAATGCACCGGCCTGTTCACCGACCGTGCCAAGGCAGCCGCGCATATCAGCGCCGGCGCCCGCAAGGTGATCATCTCGGCCCCGGCCAAGGGCGCCGATGCCACCGTCGTGTACGGCGTGAACCACGATATCCTGCGCCAGTCCCACCAGATCATCTCCAACGCTTCGTGCACCACCAACTGCCTGGCCCCAGTGGCCCAGGTGCTGCACCGCGAGCTGGGCATCGAAAGCGGCCTGATGACCACCATCCATGCCTACACCAACGACCAGAACCTGACCGACGTCTACCACAGCGATCCGTACCGCGCCCGCTCGGCCACCCAGAACATGATCCCGAGCAAGACCGGCGCCGCCGAAGCGGTGGGCCTGGTGCTGCCGGAACTGGCAGGCAAGCTGACCGGCATGGCGGTGCGTGTACCGGTGATCAACGTGTCCCTGGTGGATCTGACCGTGCAACTCAAGCGCGAAGCGTCGGCCGAGGAAGTCAACGAACTGCTGCGCCAGGCCAGCCAGCATTCGAAAATCCTCGGCTACAACACCCTGCCGCTGGTCTCCAGTGATTTCAACCACAACCCGCTGTCGTCGATCTTCGACGCCAACCACACCAAGGCCAGCGGTAAGCTGCTCAAGGTACTGGCCTGGTATGACAACGAATGGGGCTTCTCCAACCGTATGCTGGATAACTGCCTGGCGTTGTGTAACGCCGAGTAACTGACACGACAGTATTGAGCTTTTCTGTGGAGCGAGCTTGCTCGCGATAGCGGTGTATCAGCCAGCATCAATGGCCACTGATGCTCCGTCATCGCGGGCTAACTCGCTCCCACAGGGTTACGCTTTGTGAAATGAATGAAGACTTGACCCGCTCGCCAGATGATAAGCATTATCATCTACTCGAACCGGATCGGGCCTTACCGTGAGTCAATCGCGCTTTCATCACGTCTTCCTCGCCCAACGCACACCGCTGCTGCGCACCCTCGAGCGCATGGTCAGCAACCCCAGTACCGCCGAAGACCTGCTCCAGGAAACCTACCTGCGTGTCACCCGTGCATTGGCCGAACGCACGGTCGAGCACCTCGAACCCTTTGTTTTCCAGACCGCCCGCAACCTGGCGCTGGACCATCTGCGTGCCCGGCGCATCCAGTCGCGGACCTTGCTGGATGACGTACCGCCGCAGGTCCTCCACAACGTCGTCGCCCCCCAGAGCAGTGCCGAGGACGCCGCCCATGCCCAGCAACTGCTCGAGCGCCTGAACGTCAGCCTCCAGGCCCTGAGTTCGCGACAACAGCAGATCTTCATTCTCAGCCGCCTGCATGGCCACAGTTACCAGCAGATCGCCGAACGCCTGGGCGTCTCCCTGAGCACCGTGCAAAAGGAACTGAAACTGATCATGGCGATCTGTGTGGGTGTGGCTGAACGTAGCCACGCCGAGCAGTGACCCGCCCCGACGCTTCAGGCGATAAGCGGCGTACACGCTTGCCACTTGCTGCGTACAGCTTGTAGCTTGAGCCCGTGCCGCTAATACCGAGACCCCACTGTGACGGACAATCACCGCTCTGCCGAGCCCACTGCGACGCCGGAAACCGCCCATGCCATGGAGCAGGCGCTGGACTGGCTGATCCTGCTGGACAACCCCAGCGAGGAACAGACGCGGCAGTTCCACGCCTGGCTGGCGGCCGATCCGCGCCACGGCGAGGCGTTCGCCCGAGCCCAAGCGATCTGGAACGGCCCGCAGGTGATGGAAAGTGCCCGCCAACTTGAAGCCGCGCCCAAGGTTACCGCGCTGTCGCGCCTGCGCGCCCACTGGAAACCCCTGGCCACTGTCGCCGTGCTGTTTCTCGGTCTGTTCAACTTCAGCGACCTGCCCCTGCGCTTGCAGGCCGACCACCTGACCGTGGTCGGTGAGCGCCAGCGCCTGCAATTGGAAGACGGCTCCAAGGTCCTGCTCAACACCGATTCGGCCTTCTCCAGCACGTTCAACGAGCAGCGACATGTGGCGCGCCTGTACAAGGGCGAGGCGTTTTTCGAAGTCCCGGGCAACCGTAACCTGCCGCTGGAAATCGATGCCGGCCCGGTCATGGCCAGCGTCAGCGACACCACGTTCGCCGTGCGCTACCTCGACGGCGTGGCCCAGGTCCAAGTGCAGCGTGGCGACGTGGACCTGCGGGCCACCCGCAACGACACCCATGTGCGGCTGTCAGCTGGCGAAAGCATCCGCATCGGCCCCAACGGCTTCGACCGCCCGGCCCGGCTCGATGCCAACACCGACCTGGCCTGGGTCCAGGGTCGGCTGGTGTTCGAAAACCGGCCCCTGAGCCAGGTACTGGCCGAGCTGCGACGCTATTACCCCGGCTGGATCATCAACAGTAACGAACAATTGGCCAACGTGGCTGTGACCGGCAACTACCGCCTCGACCAGCCGCTGGACGTGGTCCGTTCGCTGGCCCATATCACCTCGGCGCGGCTTCAGGAGTTCCCGGCGCTGGTGATCCTGAACTAAATGAGAATTATTTTTACTCGATAGGCTCCGCTGATTCGTCTCGTTATAGCCAATGCAATTGATTCGCATCCAGCGATGTGGATCTGCACCTATAACAGATGCGACACGGAGCGCTCTCGATGTCCTCTCGCCTTACTTGCCGGTTTCTTGCCCCCTCTTGCACGCTGTCACTGCTCACCGCCGCCCTCCTGATGGCCGGCACAGCGCCGCTCGCCCTGGCCGCCACCACCGTGCAACCCGCTGCACGCAACATGGGCGACTACACCTTTGCCATCGCCCGGCAGCCCCTGGTTTCGGCCCTGAATGCATTTACTGCGGTCACCGGCTGGCAAATCGGGATGCCCGCGGAACTGGCCGCAGGCGTCGCCTCGCCAGGAGTGAACGGCTCGCTGTCACCTGAAAAAGCCCTGGAGCGCCTGTTGGTGGGGACCCACCTGAGCTACCGCAAGCTGGGCGACAACAGCATCGTCCTGGAAAAACGCAGTGCCGGCGGCGCGCTGGAGTTGCAACAGGTAACCATCAGCGCCACCCGCCAGGAACAGGACATCACCAGCGTACCGAGCACGGTCACGGTCCACGACCGCCAGGAACTGGATCGCAACAACGTCAATACCCTCAAGGATCTGGTGCGCTATGAACCAGGCGTATCGGTAGGCGGCGCGGGCCAGCGCGGCGGTATCAGCGGCTACAACATCCGCGGCATCGACGGCAACCGGATCCTGACCCAGGTCGACGGCGTGGAAATTCCCGGCGGCTTCTTCAACGGCCCCTACGCCAAGACCCAGCGCAACTACGTCGACCCGGAAATCATCAAGCGCGTGGAAATCCTGCGCGGTCCGGCCTCGGTGTTGTACGGCAGCAATGCCATTGGCGGTGCCGTCAGCTACTTCACCCTGGATCCGGACGACATCATCAAGCCAGGCGAGGATGTTGGCGCCCGCCTGAAGACCGGCTACAGCTCCGTCGACGAGAGCTGGCTCAAGTCCGCCACCGTCGCTGGCCGTAGCGGCCAGTTCGACGGCCTGTTGCACTACAGCCAGCGCGACGGTCACGAAACCGAATCCTACGGCAGCCACAACGGCACGGGCCTGGACCGCACCGCGGCCAACCCCCAAGACGTGCGCGCCAACAACGTGCTGGCCAAGCTCGGCTGGAACTACAGCGATGACGCACGCCTTGGCCTGGTCTACGAGAAATACAAGGACGACCGCGACAGCGACCTGAAAAGCGCCTACGGCGGGCCCTACGCCAACGGCCAGCCGACCATCCCCGACTTTGTACTGCCCGGCGGCATGTACCAGTGGCGCACCGGCAACGACACCATTACCCGCGAGCGTTTCGGCCTGGAACACAGCTTCGCCCTCGACAGCCTGCTGGCCGATCACATGAAGTGGAGCCTGAATCACCAGGTCGCCAAGACCAACCAGAGCACCGCCGAATTCTACTTCCCCATCACCCGCCAGGTCCTGCGCACCCGGGAGACCCTCTATGAAGAGAAACAGTGGGTCTTCGACGCGCAACTGGAAAAGGCCTTCAGCGTCGCCGACACCGATCACGCGCTGACTTACGGCACTACCCTCAAGCAACAGAAAGTCACCGGCTCGCGCAGCGGCAATGGTGTGTGCCTGGCGGTTGGCGTCGGTTGCTCCGCGGTAGGCGCCATCAGCACCCGGGACGTGTTGGCAAAAGCCAGCGATTTCCCGGACCCGACCATCAACACCTACAGCCTGTTCGCCCAGGACCAGATCAGTTGGGAGCGCTGGACCTTCATGCCAGGCCTGCGCTACGACTACACCCGGCTCAAGCCGCACCTGACCGAGGAATTCCTCAACACCGTGGACCCTACCGGCGGCGGTACGGTCAGCGGCAAGAACAAGACCTGGCATCGCGTCTCACCGAAGTTCGGCCTGACCTACGCCCTGAGCGATGAGTACACCTGGTACGGCCAGTACGCCGAAGGCTTTCGTACCCCGACCGCCAAGGCCCTGTACGGTCGTTTCGAGAACACCGACGCCGGCTATAGCGTAGAACCCAACCCCGATCTGGAACCGGAAAAAAGCAAGAGCTACGAGACTGGCCTGCGCGGCCGTTTCGATTCCGGCTCGTTCGACGTGGCGGTGTTCTACAACAAGTACCGCGACTTCATCAACGAGGACGCCATCAACCCTGGCGCCGATCAGTTGACCTTCCAGAGCAACAACATCAAGCACGCCACCATCAAGGGCGCCGAGGCCAGGGGACGCTTGGAGCTGGAGGTGTTTGGCGCGCCAAAGGGCCTCTATACCCAAGGTTCGGTGGCCTACCTCTATGGTCGCAACAACGACACGGGCGAACCGCTCAATAGCATCAACCCGCTGACCGGTGTGTTCGGCCTGGGCTACGACCAGGACCGCTACGGTACTTTGCTCAGTTGGACCCTGGTCAAGAAAAAGGACCGCGTCGACGACAGCAACTTCAACTCGCCCGATGGCGTGAGCAGCCAGTTCAAGACACCGGGCTTCGGCATCCTCGACCTGAGCGGTTTCTACAAGGTGACCGACGACGTCACTGTCAGCGGCGGCCTCTACAACCTCACCGACAAGAAGTATTGGCTCTGGGATGACGTGCGCGGCTACGACAGCGTCGGCGAAGCGGCGGTGCTGAACCCCGCCAACCTCGATCGTCTGACGGCACCCGGGCGTAACTTCGCGGTGAACCTGATTTGGGATATCTGATTTCCCTGGCAATACAAATACCTGTGGCGAGGGGATTTATCCCCGCTGGGCTGCGCAGCAGCCCCAAAAAATGCCTCCGTTTATCTGAAGTACCAGGTAGGCATTTCGGGGCCGGTACGCGCCCATCGGGGATAAATCCCCTCGCCACAAAATGGGCTACTCAAAGGAATCTCTCATGACCACCCTGCGTCCCGCTTCACGCTCCCAACGCCTGAACCAGATCACCCACGAGCCCCACAGCAAGCTCGACGCACTGGTCAAGGCCCACGCCCCGTTCGAAACCCCGGCCAGCTTCGCCCGTTTCGTCATCGCCCAGTACCTGTTCCAATCGGAACTGGTGGCGCTGTACAACGACGCCGAACTGTCCGCCCTGATTCCCGACCTCCCGGCCCGATGCAGGGCGCAAGCGGCCAAGGCGGATCTGGCAGACCTGGACACCGAAGTCCCTGCGCCAGTGGCCGGTGCGGTGAAAAAACCGACCCAGGCCGAAGCCCTGGGCTGGCTGTTCGTCTGCGAAGGCTCCAAGCTCGGCGCCGCGTTCTTGATCAAGCGTGCCGTGGGCCTGGGGTTGAGCGAGACCTTCGGCGCCCGACACCTGGCAGAACCTGCCGGTGGGCGCGCCGAAGGCTGGAAATCCTTCACCCGCACCCTCGACAGCCTGGCCTTTACCGAACAGCAGGAAGCCGAGGCGGACAAAGGTGCCCTGGACGCCTTCAACCGGTTTACGGTGTTACTGGAACAAGCTTATGCGGCCGA
This sequence comes from Pseudomonas sp. NFACC16-2, assembly GCF_900119205.1. NCBI lineage: Bacteria > Pseudomonadati > Pseudomonadota > Gammaproteobacteria > Pseudomonadales > Pseudomonadaceae > Pseudomonas > Pseudomonas sp. NFACC16-2. The sequence goes on from NZ_FPIX01000060.1 coordinate 25,171, forward strand.
GCTGGCCTGATCGCTTAGCCCGCTCCCACATTAAAATGTGTATGCCTGAAGATACTGATGAACCGCCCCTCGAAACTCACCCAACTGCTCTTCGCCCTGCTCGCCTACGCTAGCCTGGGCATTGGCCTGGTCGCCATCGTCGTGCCTGGCTTGCCGACGACCGAGTTCATCCTGCTGGCCGCCTGGGCCGCGACCCGCAGTTCGCCGCGCCTGAGCGCCTGGCTGGAGAACCATCGTCTGTTCGGACCGATTCTGCACAACTGGCGCAACGGCAAGGTTATCCCGCGCCGGGCCAAGGTCGGTGCCACTACCAGCATGCTGCTCTGCGCAGGCTTGATGCTGGTGCTGCTCGACCATGCCTGGCCGGTTTACCTCGCGCTCGCCGGCATGGGCCTGGGCAATCTGTGGATCTGGTCGCGCCCGGAACAGGCACAAGGCTCTTGTGGCGAGGGAGCTTGCTCCCGCTGGGCCGCGAAGCGGCCCCCAACGGATTTTTGATCTATGATCGCCCTCTCGTACTGGAGGGCTTTCGATGTCAGATCTGCTCACGTCCATGCAAACCGCACTCGGCTTGCCGACGACCCCGATCACCTTCGCTGGCGATGGCGCGCTGCCCTCGGCCTTCGCCGTCACGGAGCTGGCCAGCGCCAGCATCGCCGTGGCCGGCCAGGCGACCGCCGAACTCATCCAGCAACAAACCACTCGCCTGCCGCCTGTCGAGGTCGACCGACGCCTGGCGTCGTTCTGGTTCTCCACCTCCCTGCGCCCCATCGGCTGGAGCGTGCCGCCGATGTGGGACCCGGTGGCCGGCGACTACGCCAGCGCCGACGGCTGGATTCGCCTGCACACCAACGCACCGCATCATCGCCTTGCGGCGGAAAAAGTCCTCGGCACCTGCACCGACCGCGCCGACATGGCGGCCAGGGTGGCCCGATGGAACAAGGCCGAGCTGGAACAGGCCGTGGTCGACGCAGGCGGTTGTGCCGCCGAGATGCGTTCGTGGCAAGCGTGGCAGGCCCATCCCCAAGGGCTGGCGGTGAACGCCGAGCCGCTGGTGCACCTGAGTGAAACGACTGGAGAGCAGCGCAAACCCTGGCTCGGCTCCGTGACCCAGCCACTGGCGGGCCTCAAGGTGCTGGATTTGACCCGCGTGCTGGCCGGCCCCGTCGCCAGCCGCTTCCTCGCCGGCCTGGGGGCCGACGTGCTGCGCATCGACCCGCCGACCTGGAACGAACCCGGCGTGGTGCCGGAAGTCACCCTGGGCAAACGCTGCGCCCGCCTCGACCTGCATCGGGCCGATGATCGCGCAGCATTCGAGGCACTGCTCAAGGACACCGACATCCTTTTGCACGGCTACCGTGCCGACGCCCTGGAACGCCTGGGCTACGGCGCCGAGCAGCGCCGGCAGATGGCCCCGGGCCTGATCGACGTCAGCCTCAATGCCTACGGCTGGAGCGGCCCGTGGCAGAACCGGCGCGGCTTCGACAGCCTGGTGCAAATGAGCAGCGGCATTGCCGAAGCCGGCATGGGCTGGAAACACACCGACAAACCGACACCGCTGCCGGTGCAGGCGCTGGACCATGGCACCGGCTATCTGCTGGCGGCCAGCGCCCTGGTGCTGTTGTCCCGGCGCCTGGCAAGCGGTCAGGGCGGCTCCGCACGCCTGTCATTAGCGCGCACGGCAAAGCTGTTGATCGAACGTGGCGCAGGGGATTCGACTCTATTGCGAGCCGAGGCTGAGGATGATCAGGGCCTGTTGGTCGAACAGACGCCATGGGGACCGGCCCATCGCCTGCACGTGCCCTTGAAAATCACCGGGACGCCGCTGCAATGGACCTTGCCAGCGGCGGAACTGGGCGCGCATCGCCCACAGTGGTAATGACCCATGCCTGGGTGTCGATCACAGTTCATTGTGGCGAGGGGATTTATCCCCGCTGGGGCGCGAAGCGGCCCTGAAACCTGGCGCCTCGGTGTGCCAGGCAAATCACCAAGCTTTTTTGCGGGGGGCGCTTCGCACCCCAACGGGGATAAATCCCATAGGCGCTAACCAAACCCCTCGCCCCGTAGCCCGTCTCGCTGGTATCCCCGCGTGTTTCGCGGGGACTCACGTAAAGCATTGCTAAAGTAATCCCATTGCTCAAGGCAATCGAATAGCGACAAACATGGACCGATTGCGCCACAAAGCAGCCAAAGGACAAACGCCATCTCACGCCAGCGAGAGCGCCGCAGATCCACCTGCTCCCGTTCGTTTTTTTGTGAGCTCTTCCTTTGGCTCAGGGGAAAAATGCTCGCCTTCTGCGATCAACCGCTCGATCAGGCAAGCCACCAATAATTTCCCTTGCAGCCAGGCTTTTGCACCTTCGGGATTTTTCTT
>NZ_FPIX01000056.1:0-30803 GCF_900119205.1 Pseudomonas sp. NFACC16-2
GGTGACGCAGAGCGTCACGGGCTGCATTACCACGCAGAGCGTGGGAACGATCGGGTCGCGGCGGCGGTGGAAGATCGTTCCCCACGCTCCGCGTGGGAACGCCGCCAGGGACGCTCCGCGTTCCGCTTCTTCAACGCCAACGAGGCGGTTATAGCGCTTTACTGACACTGACGTCGCTGATCACATCTTCGGTTTCGCCATGCAGCTTTTGCAACGCGGCTCGGGCTTCTTCCTCGGTGCCGGTTTCCAGTTGCGCGAATTCGAAGCGGCGTTCGTTGTTGAGCTTGTACTTGATGACGTATTTGGTCGTCTGGGCCACGGTTTTGCCTGTCTTGAAAGTGGGCGAGGCTCAGCTCAGCTTCGAGCTGGAACGCCGGATGATTTTGATCTTGTGGGTCAGGGTCGGCTTGCGCGTGACGCTGATTGCACGGCGGTTGACGGTGTCGATGGTGATGTTCCAAAAGCCGGTGCTAGGGGCAGTGATCCGGGCCGGAAAGGTGTCGAACGCGCCGCCGTGATACGTGTGCCGACCGCCGTTCTTGAAGCTACGGAAGTTGGCGTCGTTCATCAAACGGATGTTGCACATTTGGGAGCATTCGATGACGACAATGTCGTCTTCGTTCAGGTGCTCGCGCTGGTGGATGAATTTCATGGGCGCCTCCAGAAGGGCTTTTTCTACAAAATCAAAACGATAGCAAGGGGCAATGATGCGCAGTTTATCAGCCCCGAGTGTTAATATCCGGCCCGCGCTCCAGGCTTTGTTCATTTATTGCAGGTTGCGGAAAAAATAAAGCGGTGCGGCGCCGGAGAAAAACGGGGTCTGCACTGTCGGAGGATCTTTATCGGAGGAATCATATGAAGCGCAGCGTGTGGGTGTTGGCATTGGCCATGAGTGGATGTGCATCGGTATCGGACATCAACCAGACGCCCCCCACCATGAGCGTCATCTCCGGAAAGAAACCTCACGAATATGCCAAGTGTGTTTCCGACAAACTGGCCAAAAGCCGCGGTCCGCTGCAAGTGGAGCCACACAAGAATGGTGTTCGACTGATCGTCCCGGGCAAACTGTCGACCCTGCCGGCCGCGGTGTTCGACATTGACGAGCGCTCCAGCGGCAGCAGCATCAAGCTGCACGAAAGCATGTCCAATGTACCGGTGCGTCCGGGCGACGTGCAGGATGCGGCCAACGCCTGCATTTCCGGCTGATCACATTCCGCGCCTGACGAGCGGACCGGGCATCGGATAAACTACTGCCCTCGACAAAAATGCCGCCACGGTTCACGTTGGCGGCATTGTCATTTATGGAGCCAGTCGATGAAACGCGAGCAGGTGCGCGAGCGCCATGCAGAAGGTCTTATCTGTGCCACCCACGTGATCCAGAACCCGGCGAGCCCGGGCGAATGGATCGTGTTCTTCAAGAAAAGCGCCGGGCGCAGTTTTTTCCTGGTGGATGACCAGGACGAAGTGGAGTCCTTCAGCCGTCTTGATGAACTGATCGAAACCTTGCGCGGGCTGGGCATCAAGTTTGCCGAGATCCACATTTGATTACTTGCAGACCACCACGACACTGCGGCTGGTGAAGTTACCGACGTCGACGCCCAGGGTCTTCTCGCTTTCCTTGGCCTGGGGGGTGCCGTCGGTGCCGACAATGCGGTAGCCGGTGCCGGCACAGGACGCGTCAGCCTTTTCGTAGCACGTCGCCCAGGAGTTGGCCTCGCCGGAGCAGTCGATGGCCAAGCCTTGCTCGCCGTTATCGAGATAGGTTTTTTCGGCTGAGGCACAGCCCGCCAGGGCCAGGACTGTAAACAGTGCCAGAAGTGTCTTCATGGGATCGTCGTCGAGAAGGGAAGGGCAACGGCGAGATTATAGCGAATGGCCATTGCGGTACAGCTAAAGTACTGCTGAACCAGCCTCGTTCAATGCCCGGGTGGCATCTACTAGAGGCTCGTCTGGTTATTTCTTGCGGCGCGGGCTGCGTGCGGGAGCGGTGTCGCGTTCTTTCGCCGCCGGGGCAGCGCGCTCATCCTGGAATACCGCGGCCACTTCCACCGCCATGGCCTTGCTGGGCAAGGGACCGGCGACCTGCTCGCCGTGGTAGTTGATAATCCACCACTGGCCGTCCTTGCCCTGGCTGACCGAATAGCCGTTTGCGTTTCTTGTTACCGACATCTAGCTGCCTCATTGGCGTGATCAAGGGCGCCATGATACGTCAAATGCTCGCAAACAGCGCCTACTGGCGTACAGTGGGTCCGCTGCAGCCATCGAAACGAAAGGCGATTGAACTATCCGCCGTTTTTTATTTCTCTATGATGGCACCGGTTGGCCAGTGCGGGCATTGTAAGGTGCCCTTCGCCTGATTAGACTGCGCCGAAACTCGTACACACCGCCTTTTCAAGGACTTATATGATCAAGAAATGCTTGTTCCCAGCAGCCGGTTACGGTACTCGCTTCCTGCCAGCGACTAAAGCCATGCCCAAAGAAATGCTGCCGGTGGTGAACAAGCCACTGATCCAGTACGGCGTCGAAGAAGCCCTCGATGCGGGCCTGACGGAAATCTCCATCGTCACCGGCCGCGGCAAACGCGCCCTGGAAGACCATTTCGACATCAGCTACGAGCTGGAAAATCAGATCAAGGGCACCGACAAGGAAAAATACCTGGTCGGTATCCGCAAACTGCTGGATGAGTGCTCGTTCTCCTACACCCGCCAGACTGAAATGAAAGGCCTGGGTCACGCGATCCTGACCGGCCGCCCACTGATCGGTGACGAACCGTTCGCCGTGGTCCTGGCGGACGACCTGTGCGTCAACCTCGAAGGCGACGGCGTACTGACGCAGATGGTCAAGCTGTACAAGCAGTTCCGCTGCTCCATCGTGGCGATCCAGGAAGTCGATCCGCAGGAAACCAACAAGTACGGCGTGATTGCCGGCGAAATGATCCGTGACGACATCTACCGCGTTCACAGCATGGTTGAAAAACCAAAACCTGAAGACGCACCGTCGAACCTGGCGATCATCGGTCGCTACATCCTGACCCCGGACATCTTCGACCTGATCGAACAGACCGAACCAGGCAAGGGCGGCGAAATCCAGATCACCGACGCCCTGATGAAACAGGCCCAGAACGGCTGTGTCATGGCCTACAAGTTCAAAGGCAAGCGTTTCGACTGCGGTGGCGCCGAAGGCTACATCGACGCGACCAACTTCTGCTTCGAGAACTTCTACAAGACCGGTAAGGCTTACTGATAGCCTGCGCCGCGCCTTGAAAAACGCCCCGACTGGTTCGGGGCGTTTTTTTTGGAAAACCACCGGGCAGTTCAAGCCCGATAGGCACACAGAACCCTGTGGCGAGGGGATTTATCCCCGCTGGGCTGCGCAGCAGCCCCAACATCCGGATGCGATCAGCCTGATACACCGCCGTTGCAGGCTTTAGGACTGCTGCGCAGCCCAACGGGGATAAATCCCCTCGCCACAAGTGGGTGAGGCAGGCCTTGGTTCGTCGCTCAGCCACAAGAAGGTGGTCGCGAAGTCCGGCTGGCTTTTTCACTTTCCGCCCCCATAACCAACCGCAACGCTGCCTCAGGCGAAAACAGCAGGTATGCTGATGACCTGCCGAAGGAGATAGAAATGGCCTACGATTTTGACTTGTATGTGATTGGCGCCGGTTCCGGCGGTGTGCGGGCTGCACGGTTTGCCGCCGGTTTCGGTGCCAAGGTGGCTGTGGCGGAAAGCCGCTACCTGGGCGGGACCTGCGTGAACGTGGGCTGTGTGCCGAAAAAACTGCTGGTCTACGGCGCGCACTACGCCGAGGACTTCGAGCAGGCGTCGGCCTACGGCTGGACGGCGGGCGAGGCGAGTTTCGACTGGGCCACGCTGATCGCCAACAAGGACCGGGAAATCAATCGCCTCAACGGGATTTATCGCAACCTGCTGGTCAACAGCGGCGTCGTACTGCACGAAGGCCACGCCAGGATCACCGGGCCCCATGAGATCGAGATCAACGGCCAGCGCTACACCGCCAGGCACATCCTGATCGCCACGGGCGGTTGGCCGGTGATCCCGGACATTCCGGGGCGCGAGCATGCCATCAGCTCGAACGAGGCGTTCTTTCTCAAAGACCTGCCCAAGCGCGTCATCGTGGTGGGCGGTGGCTACATTGCGGTGGAGTTCGCCGGGATCTTCCACGGCATGGGGGCGCAGACGTCCTTGCTCTATCGCGGTGAGCTGTTCCTGCGCGGCTTTGACGGTGCGGTGCGCAAGCACCTGGCAGACGAGCTGACCCGCCGTGGCCTGGACCTGCAATTCAACGCTGACATCAAGTCCATCGAAAAACTGGACGATGGCAGCCTCAGGGTCGAGCTCAAGGATGGCAAGACGTTGCTCACCGATTGCGTGTTCTACGCCACCGGTCGGCGGCCGATGCTCGACAACCTGGGCCTGGAAACCACCGGTGTCACGCTGGATGAGAAGGGCTTTATCCAGGTCAACGAAAAATACGAGACCGCTGAACCGTCGATCCTGGCCATTGGCGACGTGATCGGTCGTGTCCAGCTCACCCCCGTTGCCCTGGCCGAAGGCATGGCGGTGGCGCGGCGTCTGTTCAAGCCCGAGCAGTATCGCCTGGTGGATTACCGGATGATCCCCACCGCCGTGTTCAGCCTGCCGAATATCGGCACGGTTGGCCTGACGGAAGAGCAGGCCCGGGAAGAAGGCCATGAGGTGCAGATTTTCGAAAGCCGCTTCCGGCCGATGAAACTGAGCTTGACCGAATGCCAGGAGCGCACGCTGATGAAACTGGTGGTGGATGCCCGGACTGACAAGGTGCTGGGTTGCCACATGGTCGGGCCGGATGCCGGGGAAATCGTCCAGGGCCTGGCCATTGCGCTCAAGGCTGGCGCCACCAAGCGTGACTTCGACGAAACCATCGGCGTGCATCCGACGGCTGCCGAAGAGTTCGTGACGATGCGTACGCCCGTCGCCTCCTGATCACCGGACGAACATATGGCGGGCGCCGGCTCGCCATATTAAGTTTTCTTCTATCTATTTAGCTGCTGATAGCCAAAACCAATCATTCACATCAGGTTTGCCAATGAGCCAGCCTGGGGATGAGTGGTTAAGATCCTCTCCATCAACTTTCAACCCTGACGGAGAAACATCGATGCCTATCATCAACAGCCAAGTTAAACCGTTCAACGCTACCGCCTTCAAGAATGGCGAATTCGTCGAAGTATCGGACGCCAACCTGAAAGGCAAGTGGTCTGTCGTGTTCTTCTACCCGGCTGACTTCACCTTCGTTTGCCCAACCGAGCTGGAAGATCTGGCCGACAACTACGCCGAATTCAAGAAGCTGGGCGTCGAGATCTACAGCGTTTCCACCGACACTCACTTCGCCCACGCTGCCTGGCACAACACTTCGCCAGCCATCGGCAAGATCCAGTACACCATGATCGGCGACCCGACCCACGTCATCTCCCGCAACTTCGACGTGCTGATCGAAGAAGTCGGCCTGGCTGACCGCGGTACTTTCGTGATCAACCCAGAAGGCCAGATCAAGATCGTCGAGATCAACGACGGTGGTGTCGGTCGTGACGCTTCCGAGCTGCTGCGCAAGGTCAAGGCCGCCCAGTACGTTGCCGCTCACCCGGGCGAAGTCTGCCCAGCCAAGTGGAAAGAAGGCGAGGCCACCCTGGCGCCGTCCCTGGACCTGGTCGGCAAGATCTAAGGCCGTGAGTCCCTTGAGGGCGGTCATCCCCACCTAAGCAAGCTGCACCGCCCACAAAAAACGCCCGGGCGAGATTCGCTCGGGCGTTGTTTTTTCTGAAATTCAAAAAATGGAAATCGCCCGTATGTTGGACGCCAATCTTAAAGCTCAGTTGAAGTCATACCTGGAACGGGTCACCCAGCCGATCGAGATCGTCGCTTCCCTCGATGACGGTGCGAAATCCCAGGAAATGCTTGCGTTACTCAAAGACGTCGCCAGTCTTTGCGATCAGATTACTTTGCTCGACAACGGCACCGATGCGCGCAAGCCTTCGTTTTCGTTGAATCGCCCGGGTGCCGATATCAGCCTGCGTTTTGCCGGCATCCCCATGGGCCACGAATTCACTTCGCTGGTGCTGGCCTTGCTGCAAGTCGGCGGTCACCCATCGAAGGCCAGTGTCGAAGTGATCGAACAGATCCGCTCCCTCAAGGGCGAGTTCAACTTCGAAACCTATTTCTCGCTGTCGTGCCAGAACTGCCCGGACGTGGTCCAGGCACTGAACCTGATGGCGGTGCTGAACCCCAATATCCGTCACGTTGCCATCGACGGCGCGCTGTTCCAGGCCGAAGTCGATGAACGGCAGATCATGGCCGTGCCGAGCATCTACCTGAACGGCGTGAACTTTGGCCAGGGCCGCATGGGCCTGGAAGAGATTCTTGCCAAGATCGACACCAGCGGTATCGAGCGCCAGGCCGAGAAGATCAGCGCCAAGGATGCGTTCGATGTGCTGGTGGTGGGCGGTGGCCCGGCCGGTGCTTCGGCGGCGATCTATGCGGCCCGTAAAGGCATCCGCACCGGTGTGGCGGCCGAGCGTTTCGGCGGGCAGGTGCTCGACACCATGGCCATCGAGAACTTCATCTCGGTCCAGGAAACCGAAGGGCCGAAACTGGCTGTCGCCCTGGAAGAACACGTTAAGCAGTACGACGTGGACATCATGAACCTGCAACGTGCCGACGCCTTGGTGTCAGGCAAGGACGGTGGGTTGCATGAAATCAAGTTCGCCAGCGGTGCGAGCCTCAAGGCCAAGACCGTGATCCTGGCGACTGGTGCCCGCTGGCGTGAAATGAACGTGCCGGGCGAGCAGCAGTATCGCAACAAGGGCGTTGCGTACTGCCCGCACTGCGACGGCCCGCTGTTCAAAGGCAAGCGCGTGGCGGTGATCGGCGGTGGTAACTCCGGTGTCGAGGCGGCCATCGACCTGGCCGGTATCGTCGCCCACGTCACCTTGCTGGAGTTCGATGTGCAATTGCGTGCCGACGCGGTGTTGCAGCGCAAGCTGCACAGCCTGCCGAACGTGACGGTGATTACCAACGCCCAGACCACCGAAGTGACTGGAGATGGTCAGAAGGTCAATGGCTTGCGCTACAAGGACCGTCCGAGCGGTGACGTGCGGGATGTGGAGTTGGAGGGGATCTTCGTGCAGATCGGCTTGTTGCCCAACACCGATTGGCTCAAGGGCACCGTCGAGCTGTCGCCGCGGGGTGAGATTATCGTCGATGCCCGGGGTGAAACCTCGATCCCTGGCGTGTTCGCCGCCGGTGACGTGACCACCGTGCCGTACAAGCAGATCGTGATTGCCGTAGGCGAGGGCGCCAAGGCTTCGCTGGGTGCCTTCGATCACCTGATCCGCACCTCAGCGCCGGCATAAGCAGCCGAAAGCGGCAAGACAAAACCCCATGGGCCTGGCTCATGGGGTTTTTTATCGGCCCTTATTCTGTGGGAGCGGTGGTGAGGTTTACAGCGGTGCAGGCTGGATGATTTCCACCCAGTAGCCATCCGGGTCCTTGATGAAGGCCAGGCTTTTCATGCGGCCGTCGTTCAGGCGTTTCTGGAAATCGCAGCCCAATGCTTCGAAGCGCTCGCAGGCGGCGGCGACGTCCGGTACCGAGATGCAGATGTGGCCGAAGCCGCGTGGGTCGGTGTTGCCGTTATGGTAGGCGAAAGCCGGGTCGCTTTCGGTGCCATGGTTGTGGGTCAGTTCCAGGATGCCAGGGATCGACTTCATCCATTCGGTCCGCGCCGCTGCGTCCGCCGGGATCTGGTTCTTGTCCACCAGCGCCAGGAAATACAGGCTGAATTCGGCTTCCGGGAAGTCGCGTTTTTCCACCAGCGAGAAACCCAGCACGCGGGTGTAGAAATCCAGGGACTTGGTGATGTCCTTGACGCGCAGCATGGTGTGGTTGAAGACGAACTTGGCCGTGGCGGCGTCGGGTTGGGCAGTGACGCCAGGGAAAGTGTTGAGTTCGTGCAGGCTCATGGGCCCTCCGGATATAAGTGGGGCAAACGGCGTCGTACGCTTGGTTGCGACGGTTCCTGGGCTTGCGTCAGACGGCTTCCTTGCAGGTGCGAGCATGATACGCAAGGGACGCGGTGTCGCCAAACCGTGTGTGGCTATTGCCTGCTTCTGTCTCGGGCTTCAGACTTTACGATTCGCCCTTGAGTGCCAACGCAATGATTCGACCGTTCCTTTCGCTGTTTGTCTTGCTGTTTGCCTGCATTGCGAGTGTCGGTGGCGTCCAGGCGGACGAACCGCAGATCGCCTGGCCCCAAGGCTGGGTTGTCGAGCCTCTGCCCGCCGACGCCGCGGCACCGGGCCCCTTGCGGCAACGTGCAACCAAGAGCGATTCGGCAGGCAATGCCGTGATGGTCATGGAATTGACCACGACTACCATCGAGCCCGATCACCAGGTCAACTTGCAAGGCGTGTTGCTGGAAATGCGCAAATCGATCCAGAAGGATTTTTTCCAGGGCGGTTACCAAAGTGTGTGCAATAAAATCCATGCTTCCATGTTGGGCGGCGTAACTGCATTGGAAACCACTTGTACGATCACGCAAAACGGACGACATGTATTGTCTCAGGCACTCGTCGCGGCACTAAATGAGGGCAAGGCTTATGTGCTGTCCTATGCAGGGCAGGCGCAGGTTTTTGTTGAAAGCCAGGATGAAATACAGTCGGTGCGAAACAGTTTGAAACTATAACGCCGTCAGCGTAGTACGCTCGGGATTTAATCCAAAAGTTTAGCCCATAAAAAAGCCCTGAGTGTATTCAGGGCTTTTTTGCATCATGGACACTGGCAACCGCGCCCGTGTCAACCACGCAACCAAGAGTCGACGGTAGCTGCACCGTACTGTTCTTTCCAGGCTTTCAGGCCGCGGTGATTGCCGCCCTTGGTCTCGATCAACTCGCCGGTGTGCGGGTTCTGGTAAACCTTTACCACTCGCGCACGGCGGGTCTTGATGGGTTTGGTCGATTGCAGGCTTGCCTTGGACGGGTTCGGGTCGAGGATCGCGACGATGTCGCGCAGGCTCTTGCCGTAGGTTTTCATCAGTCCCTGGAGCTTTTCCTCGAATTCGATTTCCTTCTTGAGCCCGGCATCGTTCTTCAGCGATTCCAACTGCTTGAGCTGTTCTTGAAGGGCCTTTTCGGCTGCACGAAATTCAGCGAGTCTGGACAAAATCGTTACTCCAATCAAAATATTTGGCTGATACCAACCGCAAACAAAGCTATAAGCCGAGCGCCTTGGTGTTAATGACTCTCCTGCTATCTGGCACAGGTAGAAAAATTGTAGTAGTTAATCCGTAAAGTGTAAATCGTAACTTTTTCGTTATGTAACAACAGCAAAAGCTTTTATCAGTTGGGCATCGTCGTCAATAGATCGGCGGCGGTTAACTGCCATTAAGGCCGGTCAAGGTCTCAATGAACGCCTGTCCGCTAATCGGTCGACCAAATAGATAACCCTGTAGAAAGTTCACCCCATGGGCGCTCAGGTAGTCGCTTTGCTCGACGGTTTCGACGCCCTCGGCCACCATGTCCAGGCCCAGCTTGCCCGACAGTTCGATGATGCTGTCGAGCAGGTGCCGTGACAGAGTATCGGCACCGATCATCGCGACAAAACTCTGGTCGATTTTCAAGAAGTCCACATTGAACTGGCGCAAGTACGCCAGGCTGGAATGACCCGTGCCGAAATCGTCGAGGGCGATCTTGACGCCCAACTCCCGCAGTTGGTCGAACAGTTGCCGGGTAACGGGCGTAGGTTCGATCAACTCGCGCTCGGTCAACTCCAGCACCAGGGCAATCGTACCCGGCGCGAAGGCGGCGAGAAATTCTCGACAATCGTCCACCAGCGCCAGATCCTGGCAGTGGCGGGCGGTGATGTTGATGCCAACATGAAACGGCGCTTGCAGTTGAGGCGCCAGCGGTTCCAGCAGGCGCATGGTCTGCTGCATCAGCGCCCGGGTCATCGGTACGATCAGGCCGCTGTGTTCGGCGAAGGGAATGAACAGGTCCGGGCGAACCAGGCCTTCCTTGGGGTGGTTCCAGCGCATCAGCACTTCGACGCCGGCCCAGCGTTTGCTGTCGCTGTGTACGACCGGTTGCAGATAGGGCACGAACTCGCCGGCTTCCAGGGCCCGTTGCAGTTCACGACTGGGCGAGGAGGCGCGTTTTTGCAGCCAGTGTCCGAGGGCCCCGGCCACGATGCCGAAGAAGATCAGCAAGCTGAACAGCGGCGGATATTCCCTGGCCATGTAGCGCCAGGTTTCACCTTCGTCGAAGCCGGCTTCTACATTGAAGGCGTAGCGCGATGACCCCAGCTCATGCTGGGCGACCGGCAGCCCCGGCATGGGCGCTGGCCGGACCTTGCCGTCCGCCGCCAGCCAGTTCGGCCCGACTTGCAGCCGTAGCCGGGTCTGGCGCCCGATCAAGCGCAAGACGTTCGTCAGGTGGTACCCGTCAAGCGTGGCCAAGGCGCCTTGATGGCCCTCGTTGAGCCGGTAAATCAGCAGCGCGGTGTTCGGCGTCACCGGGTTGCCGTCCATGAGCCACAAGCTGCCTTGATGGTAGTCGCTGGGGTTGACGCGCTCCTCGAAGGCACCGAACAGCGAGCTGCAATACAGGTTGTTGTCCCAGATAAGGTTGGTCGAACGGACAAAGGGCCGGCGCGTCACTTGTTCGCGTAATGCCAGCTTCACCGCTTCGCAGGGCTGGCCGGCCAGGGGTAATAGTTCATGGGCAGCCAGGGCCGTGTTGTCGAGCATCAGTTCGATCTGCCTGACCAGTTCCTCGGCAGTCTGCCGGGTGTGTTGCGTCAGCGTCCGTTCGGCCTGCATGTACAAAATGGCCAGCCCTGACAGCATCGGTACCAGGCCGCAAAGCAGGGTGACGAGCGCGCGACGGGGCCGGGTGTGCGAGCGTGTGGCGGTCAAGGGCATCGGCACAACCTGAGAAGAAAAGGGATGAGGGGGAATCGTTGGATGCCGTCCATGATAGATGGCTTGCCGAGAGCTTGCTGAGCGCAGCGTGAGTGTGGGAGCGGCCTCATGACTGTCGGGCCAGCTCGATGAACGCCAGGGTGGCGGGCGAGGCCTGGCGGCTGTCCAATACCGCCAGGCCGATCTGGCGCGGTACTCGTGGGGACAAGGGCCGGGCAACGTAACCGGGATTTTCATCGTCCGGCAACGACCCCTCGGACACCACGCTCACCGCCTCACCGCGCCTGACGACATCCAGGGTGCTGAGCAGTTGCGAACAACGAAAACGCACATTCGGGGTCAGCCGGGCGGCATTGAACAGGCGCGAAACCAGTTCCGACGATCCGGCCTCGGTGTGCACGAAGGGGTCGTTGCACAGGTCCTTGAGGCTCAGGCTGGCCTGGGCGGTGAGGGGATGGTTAATGGGCAGCAGGGCGACCATCTGATCTTCCATCAGCATGAACGTATCGAAACGCTCCTCGGGCAGCACCACGAAGCCGACGTCGATCCGCCGTTCGTCCAGCCATTGGAGGACCTGCCTGTCGGGCCCTTCATCGATGTGTACTTCGATGCCCGGGTGCAAGTCTCGATAGCGCCGCAGGATACCGGGCAACAGTTTCATCGATGACGTTGGCCCGAACGAGCCGATGCGCAAGGTGCCTCGGCGCATGCCTCGGGCATCGGCGGCTTCCTGGCGCAAGGTGTTGGCCAGCCCGAGCATGGCCCGGGCCCGCAGCAGCAATTGCTGACCAATGTCGCTGAGTTCCACCTGGGATTGATGACGCCTGAGCAACTCCACGCCCAATTCTTGTTCCAGGGACTTGATGGCGTGGGACACCGCTGACTGGCCGATGCCCAGACGCGTTGCCGCCGCCGTGAACCCCCGCAGCTCGGCGACCAGGGAGAAGATTTCGAGTTGGGTGAGGGTCATGAGTGATTACTCATTTTACGATGATCAGGCATGAGCGTGATGATGAGGCATCTGATTCGAATCAGAAAGCAATACAGAACTTTGTGGCGAGGGGATTTATCCCCGTTGGGGCGCGAAGCGACCCCCTCGAACTCCAGACACACCGAGTCGTCAGGTTTGGGGCCGCTGCGCAGCCCAGCGGGGATAAATCCCCTCGCCACAGGTTTTGTGAGTGACTTCACTTACAGGTTTCGGTGCACCATGAAAACCCTCGAACAAACCCTCCCAACCCCATCAGACCTGCCGGTCTACCTGAAGCTCGCCATGGTGACCATGATCTGGGGCGGGACCTTCGTCGCCGGCCGGATCCTTTCCGATGCCTTGGCGCCGATGTTTGCCGCCAGCCTGCGTTTCCTGTTGGCGAGTATCGCGCTGCTGGCATTTCTCGCCCTGGCCGGGATCCCGCTGGCCAGGCCCAGTATGAAGCAGGGGCTGCAATTGGCCGCACTGGGGTTCTTCGGCATTTTTTTCTACAACCTGTGCTTCTTCTATGGCTTGCAGTACATCAACGCGTCGCGGGCTTCGCTGATCGTGGCCTTGAACCCGGCGGTGATCGGGCTGGCGTCCTGGTGGTTGTTCAAGGAGCGGTTGAGCCGCTTGAAAGTGACCGGCATCGTGCTCTGCATCGGTGGGGCGGGGCTGGTAATCGTCAGTCGTGATCCGTCCTTGTTGCAAGGCGCCGCACAGGGTTGGATCGGCGACCTGCTGATTTTTGGCTGCGTGCTGGGCTGGGGCATCTATTCGCTGTTTTCCAGGCGCTTGAATGACAGCCTCGGCCCCTTGCAGACCGTGACCTGGTCGATCCTGCTGGGCACGCTGATGCTGTGGCTGGCCTGCGCGGCGGCGGGCGAGATTCGTGTCGAAGCCCTGCGCACGCTGGATTTGGAGCAATGGCTAAGCCTGTTGTACCTCGGCGTGCTGGGCTCGGCCCTGGCCTATATCGCCTGGTATGACGGCATTCGCCGGATCGGTGCGACCCGTTCCGGGGTGTTCATCGCGCTCAATCCGTTGACGGCGGTGCTGTTGGGGGCGCTGCTGTTGGACGAACGGCTCACGGCCTTGATGTGTGTCGGCGGGGGCGTGATTCTGGTGGGCATTTTCCTGTGCAACAAACCCCTTGCGCGGTCGAAGGAAAAAGCGATTTGATACAGAAGGCGGACAAACCAGTTTACGCTGTGTAGAATCGAGTTACGCATATAAGAATAACGTCTTCTGGCAGCAGAAGCCTCGCCCGCAAGAGCCTTGGGTCGACCATGAAGATACTTGGGTTTCAACTGATCTACGGCGATTTCCTCGCCCGCAGCGTTCGCGGCATTTCCTGCGCGCCACCGCGTGCCCTCAGCATGGCTAGCAACTAACGTTTTTGGTTAATTGATAACAATGATGAGGCGCCGACATGGCCGATCTATACGAAAACCCCATGGGCCTGATGGGCTTTGAATTCATCGAGTTCGCATCCCCAACGCCCAACACCCTGGAGCCGATCTTCGAGATCATGGGCTTCACCAAAGTGGCCACCCACCGTTCCAAGGACGTGCACCTGTATCGCCAGGGCGCGATCAACCTGATCCTTAACAACGAACCCCACAGCGTGGCGTCGTACTTTGCCGCCGAGCATGGTCCGTCGGTGTGCGGCATGGCGTTCCGGGTCAAGGATTCGCAAAAGGCCTACAAACGTGCCCTGGAACTCGGCGCCCAGCCGATCCACATCGAGACCGGCCCGATGGAACTGAACCTGCCGGCGATCAAAGGCATCGGTGGTGCGCCGCTGTACCTGATCGACCGTTTTGGCGAAGGCAGCTCGATCTATGACATCGACTTTGTGTTCATCGAGGGCGTTGACCGCAACCCGGTGGGCGCGGGCCTGAAAATCATCGACCACCTGACCCACAACGTGTATCGCGGGCGCATGGCCTACTGGGCCGGCTTCTACGAGAAGCTGTTCAACTTCCGCGAGATCCGTTACTTCGACATCAAGGGCGAATACACCGGCCTGACCTCCAAGGCCATGACCGCCCCGGATGGCATGATCCGGATCCCGTTGAACGAAGAATCGTCCAAGGGCGCCGGACAGATCGAAGAGTTCCTGATGCAGTTCAATGGCGAAGGTATCCAGCACGTGGCTTTCCTCACCGATGACCTGATCAAGACCTGGGATCACCTGAAAAGCATCGGCATGCGCTTCATGACCGCGCCGCCGGACACTTACTACGAAATGCTCGAAGGCCGCCTGCCGAACCATGGCGAACCGGTGGATGAACTGCAATCGCGGGGCATTCTGCTGGACGGTGCTTCCGAGCAGGGCGACAAGCGCCTGTTGTTGCAGATCTTCTCGGAAACCCTGATGGGGCCGGTGTTCTTCGAATTCATCCAGCGCAAGGGCGATGATGGTTTCGGCGAAGGCAACTTCAAGGCGCTGTTCGAATCCATCGAGCGCGACCAGGTGCGTCGTGGAGTGCTGGCGACCGAGTAACACCTGAGTGCAAAAAAGCCCGCCTGGCAGTGATGCCAGGCGGGTTTTTTCATGCCGATACAAATCCAGACTGTGGGAGCGAGCTTGCTCGCGATAGCGGCGGCACAGCCTACATCTGCGCCAACTGATCCACCGCCATCGCGAGCAAGCTCGCTCCCACAGGGCAGGCGGTGACCTTAAGTCCTGCGCTGCTGCCGCACCAAGTGCTTGAACCCTTCGAACACCAGCACCGCCACCGCCATCCAGATAGGGATGTAGGTCAGCCATTCACCGGCCTTGATACTTTCACCCAACAGCAGCGCAACGCCCAGCAGCAACACCGGCTCAACATAACTCAACAGCCCGAACAGGCTGAACGGCAGCAATCGACTGGCGACGATGTAAGACACCAGCGCGCTGGCGCTGATCACCCCGAGCACCGGGATCAGCAGCGACAGCCATGGGTATTGATCGAAAACGTCGAGGCCCTGTTCACCGCTTTGCACGAACCACAGTGCAACGGGGAGCATCAGGGTCATGTCCAGCCAGAGTCCACCCAGGTTGTCGGTCTTGATGCGTTTGCGCAGGATGAAATAGATCGGGTAGCCAATCACCACCAGCAAGGTTGCCCAGGAAAAACCACCCACTTGGTACAACTCGTTGAACACGCCCAGGGTGGCGAAGAACACGGCGACTTTCTGCAGGTAGGAAAGGCGTTCGCCATAGACGATGCGCCCGGTCAGGACCATCGACAGCGGCAACAGGAAGTACCCCAGTGACACGTCCAGGCTGTAGCCATTGAGCGGCGCCCACATGAACAGCCACAGTTGCGCGCCCATCAGTGCCGACGAGGCTATTGCTGCGATCAACAGCCGTGGCGTGGCGATCAGGCGTTGGATCAGCGCCGTGACCAGTTTCCATTCCCGCGTCACCAGCATGAACGCGGTCATGCACGGCATCGTCAGCAGCATGCGCCAGCCGAAGATCTCCACGCCGGTCAGCGGTGAGAGCAACGAGGTGTAATAGTACATGACGGCGAACAGCGCGGAGGCCGAGACCGATAGAGCGATGCCTTTGGACACTTTTATTCTCTTGAGGGGAGCAACTAGCACCCTTTGTGGCGAGGGGATTTATCCCCGCTGGGGGCGAAGCCCCCGTTCGTGAAACCTGAGATTTCGTGGTGCCAGGCCCAGGGGGCTGCTTCGCAGCCCAGCGGGGATAAATCCCCTCGCCACAGAGGGAGCACTTCAACGATCTTATGACGCACGCGGTACTCGCCCCGGCACGAAATGGCTCACATCGTTGAACCCCGGCGTCGACGCATGCCCCGGCGTCACCAGCGAATCGATGAACGCTTCATCTTCCGCGCTGATCTTCACCGATTGCGCCTTGGTGTACGAATCCCACTGCTCCTCGGTGCGCGGCCCGACGATGGCCGAGGTCACGGCGTTGTTGTTCAGCACCCAGGCGATGGCGAACTCGACGATGCCCACGCCGCGGCCTTGGGTATATTGCAGGATCTGCTGGGCAATGCGCAGGGACTCGACCCGCCACTCGGTTTCCAGGATGCGCTTGTCCTGGCGGCCGGCACGGCTGTTGGCGTCCGGCGCCACGTCCGGCGCGTACTTGCCGCTGAGCACGCCTCGGGCCAGGGGGCTGAACGGCACCACGCCGAGGCCGTAGTGCTGCGCCGCAGTGATCTGTTCGGTTTCGGCCTGGCGGTTGACGATGTTGTACAGCGGTTGGCTGATCACCGGCCGGTCGATGCCCAGGCTGTCGGCGATCCTGATCACTTCGGCGATGCGCCAGCCACGGTAGTTCGACAGGCCCCAGTAGCGAATCTTGCCTTGGCGAATCAAGTCGCCGATGGCCGACACGGTGACGTGCAGCGGCGTGTTGTGGTCTTCGCGGTGCAGGTAATAGATGTCCAGGTAATCGGTGCCCAGGCGCGTCAGGCTGGCCTCGATGCCATTGAACAGGTGCTTGCGGCTCAGGCCGCTGCGGTTGGGCATGCCGTCCGGCGGGCCGAAGCCGACCTTGGTGGCCAGCACCCATTCCTGGCGATGACGGGCGATCGCCTCGCCGACGATTTCCTCGGAGCGACCGTTGGTGTAGACGTCCGCGGTGTCGATGAAATTGATGCCCTGGTCCCAGGCCTTGTCGATGATCCGCAGCGAATCCTCGGTGCTGGTCTGTTCGCCGAACATCATCGTGCCCAGGGTCAGCGTCGAGACTTGCAACCCGGAATGGCCTAGCGTGCGGTAGCTCATGACAAGATCCTTTCATCCATGGGGAAAGGCCCAATCAAACCCCAGAATCACCGCGCGGATCAAACAGAATTCTCAAACACCCTCCAAATCAACTGTGGGAGCCTGCTCGCGATGAGGCCGGCAGCTTCAACCTGAATCTTCCTGGGAAACCGGTATTTGTGAATTTGAACAATAATGCCCGCTGCCTTTTGTGCAGCGGACCGGCATCATGGCGGCGGTCAACTGGCAGCATGCTGTGCATTGGAACCGGAGAATAATATGAAAATAGTCATCGCCCCCGACTCGTTCAAGGACAGCCTCAGTGCCCAGGGCGTCGCCGATGCCATCGCCCAGGGGCTGGCCGAGGTTTGGCCGGATGCGCAGTTGATCAAATGCCCGATGGCGGACGGCGGGGAGGGGACGGTGGAGTCGGTGTTGGCGGCCTGTCATGGTGAGTGGCGCCACACCCGGGTCCGCGGTCCGTTGGGTGTCGCTGTCGAGGCGCGCTGGGGCTGGTTGGCCGAGAGCCGCACCGCGATCATCGAAATGGCCGAAGCCAGTGGCTTGCAACTGGTGCCGCCGGGGCAACGCGACGCCTGCTCCAGCAGCACCTACGGCACCGGCGAGCTGATTCGCGCTGCCCTCGATGAGGGCGCTGGCCGGGTCATCCTGGCGATCGGCGGCAGTGCCACCAACGACGCCGGGGCCGGTGCGATGCAGGCCCTGGGCGTGGTGTTGCTGGATGACCAGGGCCAACCCCTTCCTCCCGGTGGCCTGGCCTTGGTGAACTTGTCGCACATCGACCTGAGTGAACTCGACCCACGCCTGGCCCGGGTCAGCTTCGAGATCGCTGCCGATGTCGATAACCCGCTGTGCGGCCCCCATGGTGCGTCCGTGGTTTTCGGTCCGCAGAAGGGCGCTTCGGCTTCTCAAGTGCAGGCACTGGACCGGGCCCTGGGGCATTTCGCCGAACACTGCGCGCGGGCGTTGAACAAGGATGTGCGCGACGAGCCGGGCAGCGGTGCCGCCGGAGGCCTGGGGTTCGCGGCCAAGGCGTTCCTGGGGGCGCAGTTTCGTACCGGCGTGGACGTTGTCGCCCAGTTGACCGGGCTGGCCGAGGCGGTCAACGGCGCCGATCTGGTGTTGACCGGCGAAGGCCGTTTCGACGCCCAGACCCTGCGCGGCAAGACCCCCTTCGGCGTGGCCCGCATCGCCCGCCAGCACGGTGTACCGGTGGTGGTCATTGCCGGCACGCTGGGGGAGGGTTACCAGGCGTTGTATGAACACGGCATCGACGCCGCCTTCGCCCTGGCCAGCGGACCGATGACCTTGCAGCAAGCCTGCACCGACGCCCCGCGCCTGCTGAGCGAGCGTGCCCGGGACATTGCACGGCTTTGGCGGGTGGCGGCGCGGTAAACCCTATCCGATGCGGACTGTTTGAACTGGGGGATAGGACTAATCTGTGGCGAGGGGATTTATCCCCGCTGGGCTGCGAGCAGCCCCAAAAGCAGCGATGCGTTCAATCTGATACACCAAGCTGTCGGATTCAGGACTGCTCCGCAGCCCAGCGGGGATAAATCCCCTCGCCACAAAAAGCATTGGGAAATATTTTTTTACATAACCCTGCACAAACCCTAAAGCCCAGCCGATAACGGATTAAGCGAATACCCCCATAACTCCAATCAGTGCGCTTGCCAGCATGGATGCTCGACCCAACATTTCGAGGTCTTTCCATGTCCCTACGCAGCCTGAATATCGCCCCCCGAGCCTTTCTCGGCTTCGCCGTCATCGCGTTGCTCGTCGTTATCCTCGGCGTATTCGCCGCCAACCGCATGTCCGTCATTCGCCAGGCCTCGCTGGAGATGGAACAGACCCAGGTGCCCAGCGTCGGTTATCTGGCCAATGTGCTGGAGAACGTGCTGCGCATGCGCATCCTCTCGTTCCGCATTTTGGTCAACCGGGATCCGGCCAGCCTGACCGAGGCCGAGAGCCGCATCGGCGTGCTGGTGGAAAAACTGAACAAGGCCAATAGCAGTTACGCCGCGCTGCCGAGCACGCCGCAGGAGGCAGAACTGTACAAGGTCTTTTCCGCGACCCTGGAAAAATACCTGCAAGCCCAGAAGGAAATGCTCGACCTGTCGCGGCAGAACAAGGCCGATGAGCTGCGCACCCACATCAATACGCGGATCAAGGAAGGTACCGACCTGATGGGCGAGCAGCTCAACAAGCTCATCGCGATCAGCGTGGCCGGTGCCAGCGAAGCATCGGCCACGGCCGGTGAGCACTACGATAGCGCGATCACCGGCATCATTGTTGTCTCGATCACCGCCGCCCTGGCCACCGTGGTGCTGGCCTTGCTGCTGACCCGCAGCATCGTCGCGCCGCTCAACCGGGCATTGGAGGCTGCGCGGACCATTGCCAGCGGCAACCTGGTCCAGGTCATTGCGGACGATGGCAAGGATGAGCCCGGCCGGTTGCTCCAGGCCTTGGCCGCCATGCAAGTCAGCCTGCGCCAGACCATCGAGCAGATTGCCGGTTCGGCCACTCAACTGGGCGCTGCGGCGCAAGAGCTGAGCGCCGTGACCCAGGAATCCTCCCGCGGCCTGCAACAGCAGCACAACGAAATCGAACAGGCGGCCACGGCGGTCAACGAAATGACCGCCGCGGTCGAAGAGGTTGCCCGTAACGCGGTGTCCACCTCCGAGGCGTCGAACCAGTCGACCCAGGCCGCCCAGGAAGGCCGCACACGTGTGGTCGAAACCGTCGACGCGATCCAGACCATGACCCACGACGTGCAGGCCACCGCCTCGATGATCGAAGGCCTAGCGGTCCAGGGCCGCGACATCGGCAAGGTGCTGGACGTGATCCGCGCCATCGCCGAACAGACCAACCTGCTGGCCCTCAACGCCGCCATCGAAGCCGCTCGTGCCGGGGAGGCCGGACGCGGTTTTGCGGTGGTGGCCGACGAAGTCCGGGCCCTGGCCCATCGCACTGCGCAATCGACCCAGGAAATCGAAAAAATGGTCGCCGGCATCCAGAACGGCACCGGCCAGGCCGTGCAGTCGATGCAACAAAGCAACCAGCGTACCCAAAGCACTCTGGAAATGGCCCGCGCCGCCGGCGTGGCCCTGGAGCAGATCACTCAGTCGATCCACCAGATCAACGAACGCAACCTGGTCATCGCCAGTGCATCGGAGGAACAGGCCCAGGTTTCCCGTGAAGTGGATCGCAACCTGGTGAACATTCGCGACCTGGCCACCCAGTCGGCCAGCGGCGCCAAACAGACCAGCGACGCGAGCCACGAACTGTCGCGCCTGGCGGTGGGGTTGAATGCAATGGTGGCGCGGTTTGTGATTTGAGATAGGGTTGAGGCTGGATATCGCGCAATCAGGAGAGATACATGCGCTTTTCAGTCTTGACCCAACGCATCACCGGCGATGGTGCCGCCGCCTGGCAGATTCACGACCGGGCGCTGGCCATGCGCGAACAGGGCATGGATGTGTTGTTGCTGTCAGTGGGCGATCCGGACTTCGACACCCCGCGCGCCATTGTCGATGCTGCCGTGGGCAGCCTGCGGGCCGGTGAGACCCATTATTCGGACATCCGCGGCTTGCACACCTTGCGCACCAGTATTGCCAGGCGTCATCACCTGCGCTGCGGCCAGCCTGCGGGGGCCGAACAGGTCGTCGTACTGCCAGGGGCGCAGTGCGCGGTGTATGCGGTTGCGCAATGCCTGCTCAACCCTGGCGACGAAGTCATCGTCGCCGAGCCGATGTATGTCACCTATGAAGCAGTGTTCGGTGCCTGCGGGGCGACCGTGGTGCCGGTGGCGGTCCGCCCGGAGAACGGTTTTCGGGTCGAACCTGCGGACGTTGCCCGTCTTGTGACCCCACGTACCCGGGCGATGCTGCTCAACAGCCCGAACAACCCATCCGGCGCCAGCCTGCCGATGCCCACCTGGCAGGCATTGGCCCGGTTGTGCATCGAACATGACCTGTGGCTGATCAGTGACGAGGTCTACAGCGACTTGCTCTATGACGGCGAGCACATCAGCCCCGCCAGCCTGCCGGGCATGGCCGAGCGCACCGCGACGATCAACAGCCTGTCCAAATCCCACGCCATGACCGGCTGGCGCATTGGCTGGGTCATCGGCCCTGAATCCCTCGCCGACCATTTGGCAAACTTGTCCTTGTGTATGTTGTTTGGCCTGCCAGATTTCGTGCAACGCGCAGCCCAGGTCGCCCTGGAGCAGGCGTTGCCGGAAGTGGCGCAGATGCACGACGAGTATCGCCAGCGCCGGGACCTGGTGTGCGCCATGCTCGACGACTGCCCAGGCCTCAAGCCGGTGCGGCCCGATGGCGGCATGTTCGTGATGGTCGATGTGCGCCGGACCGGTCTCGACGCCCAGGCATTTGCCGAACGGTTGTTGGACGACTATGGCGTGTCGGTGCTGGCCGGCGAGGCGTTCGGGCCCAGTGCGGCAGGACATATCCGCCTCGGGCTGGTGGTCGATCAGGTGAAGCTGGCGGATGCGTGCCAGCGGATCGCCTCGTGTGCGGCGGATCTGCTGCGGGCCCAGCGGTAACGTTTTGTAGTGGCTGTGTGAAATTGTGTAAGGGTTTTGCTCGTGGATGAGCGGGGGCGTATATCCTTGGCAGCTTGAGATTTTCTGCGCCTGTGGCGTCGCCATCGCGAGCAAGCTCGCTCCCACACGGGTTTTCGGCACAACACAATAACCACTGTGGGCGCGAGCTTGCTCGCGATGAGGCCCAACCAGGCGCCACAGCACTTTCTGGAAACACCCATGCCCAACATCCTCTTGGTCGAAGACGACTGCGCACTCTCCGAACTGATCGCCAGTTACCTGGAGCGCAACGGCTATCAGGTCAGCGTGCTCAGCCGTGGCGATCATGTGCGTGAACGGGCACGCGTCGATCCGCCGGACCTGGTGATTCTCGACCTGATGCTGCCGGGGCTGGACGGTTTGCAAGTCTGCCGCCTGCTGCGGGCTGACTCGGCGACCTTGCCGATCTTGATGCTCACTGCCCGGGACGACAGCCACGACCAGGTCCTGGGCCTGGAGATGGGCGCCGATGACTACGTCACCAAGCCTTGCGAGCCCCGGGTGCTGCTGGCGCGAGTGCGTACCTTGTTGCGCCGCAGCAGCCTGGCCGAGCCGCAGACGGTCAACGACCGCATCCTCATGGGCAACCTCTGCATCGACCTGTCCGAGCGCACCGTAACCTGGCGCGGACAAGCGGTGGAGCTGTCCAGCGGCGAATACAACCTGCTGGTGGTGCTGGCCCGGCATTCCGGCGAAGTACTGAGCCGAGACCAGATCCTGCAGCGCCTGCGCGGCATCGAGTTCAACGGCACCGACCGTTCGGTGGACGTGGCGATTTCCAAGTTGCGGCGCAAGTTCGACGACAATGCCGACGAAGCCCGCAAGATCAAGACCGTATGGGGCAAGGGTTATCTGTTCAGTCGTTCCGAGTGGGAATGTTGAGCCGATGTGGAAGCTGCTGATTCGCCTTTACCTGGTCACCATCGTGTCCTACAGCGCGGCGATCTACCTGATGCCCGAACTGGTGATCCGCCTGTTCCAAGACCGTTTCATGACCTACAACCTCGATTATTCCCGTGGCCTGCAAACCTTGATGGTCAAGCAGTTCCGCGCCGTGCCCAGCGAGCAGTGGCCGGCGCTGGCGGCGCAGATGGACAAGGAGTTCGAGCCGCTGCGCATCGAGCTGGCGGTGATCGATGACGGCGGTTTCAGTGCTGATGAGCAGGCGCGTCTCAAGCGCGGCGAGAACGTGGTGCGCATCGGTGACTGGGCCTGGCGCACCTTGGCGGCGGCGCCGCTGGATGGGCGCACAGCGGTGAAGATGGTCGTGCCGCCGGACCCGGCCGACGTCAGCTGGTTGTACTGGAGCATCAACGTGTTGATCGGCGCGACCATGCTGGCCTGCCTGTTGCTCTGGTTGCGGCCTCACTGGCGCGACCTGGAACGCCTCAGGCGCACCGCCGAACGCTTTGGCAAAGGTCATCTGGATGAGCGTACGCACATTGCCTCCAGTTCGAACATCGGCAGCCTGGCCCATGTGTTCGACACCATGGCGGGTGACATCGAGAACCTGCTCAACCAACAGCGGGACCTGCTCAACGCCGTGTCCCACGAACTGCGCACGCCACTGACACGGCTCGACTTCGGCCTGGCCCTGGCGCTGTCCGATGACCTGCCGCCGGCCAGTCGCGAGCGCCTGCAAGGGTTGGTGGCGCACATTCGTGAGCTGGATGAACTGGTGCTGGAACTGCTGTCCTACAGCCGTCTGCAGAACCCGCAACGCCTGCCCGAACGGGTCGAAGTGGCATTGGACGAGTTCATCGACAGCATCCTGGGCAGCGTCGACGAGGACCTGGCGGCGCCGGATGTGGTGATCGACGTGCTGCTGCACGGCGCGCTGGAGCGTTTCGTACTGGACCCACGCCTGACCGCTCGGGCCTTGCAGAACCTGTTGCGCAATGCCATGCGTTATTGCGAAAAGCGCATCCAGGTGGGCGTACTGGTCAGTGATCAAGGCTGTGAGATCTGGGTCGACGACGATGGCATCGGCATTCCCGACAGCGAACGCGAGCGCGTGTTCGAGCCGTTCTACCGTTTGGATCGCAGCCGCGACCGCGCCACCGGCGGCTTCGGCCTTGGCCTGGCCATCAGCCGCCGAGCCCTGGAAGCCCAGGGCGGCACGCTGACCGTCGAAGCCTCGCCGCTGGGCGGGGCGCGCTTCAGGCTGTGGCTGCCAACACCCGCTTGAGCCTCGGTGCGATCTCTGTGGCGAGGGGATTTATCCCCGCTGGGGCACTAAGTGGCCCCCAACTTTCCTCACCCAAACAACCCCGCCGCAATATTGATCGAAAACCCCAGGATCGCCGTGTTGAACACAAACCCGATCAATGATTGTGCCAGGACGATCTTGCGCAGTTGCCGCGTGGCAACGCCTACGTCCGCGGTCTGCACTGCCACGCCGATGGTGAAGGAGAAATACAGGAAGTCCCAATAGTTGGGCGTGGTCAGCCCTTCGGCAAACCGTAGCGCCGGCTCCTTGCCTTCCCAGGTGTAATACAACCGCGCGTAGTGCACGCTGAAGATCACCCCGATCAGCAACCACGAACCGATCACGGTCATTGCCGTGAAACCGTAATGCAGCAGCTTGCCGGCGGCGTCCAGGTCGCGGCTGCCGGCCAGTTCGAAGGTGATGGTTGCCAGGCTGGCCAATGCCGCGATGCAGACCACCAGCAGGACCAGCCCGGCATTTTCATCTTCGATTTCGGCGATGCGCCGAACGTCGGGCGCCTTGGCCCGCACAGTCAGCCAGGACATCAGCACCAGGTAGGTCCAGACGCCGACATTCCAGCCGATCAGGATTTTGCTGATGATCGAGTCCACGGGAACCAGGATACCCACCGCCAGGCCAAGGACCGTGGCGCTGGACAGACGCGGGTGGGTGCGGGCGAGGAAGGGCATGGAGACTCACTGTCCGGAAAGGAGGCGCCTAGTATGAGCCGTCAAGCGAAGGGGCCGCCATCTATCGCGCTGGACTCGATCAATTGCACGCCCGCTTCCTGCATCCGTCGGATTGCCGCTTCCATCGAGCCGTCGATATCGATGCCCCGGCAGGCATCCAGTATCACCAGCGCATTGAACCCCGCCAACCGGGCATCCAGGGCCGAGAACATCACGCAGAAGTCCAGGGCCAGCCCTACCAGGTACACGGTGTCGATGCCGCGTTCCTTGAGATAGCCGGTCAAGCCGGTAGGGGTCAGGTGATCCGCTTCCATGAAGGCTGAATAGCTGTCGATGTCCGGGTTGCAGCCCTTGCGAATGATCAGCTTGGCATGGGGGAGATCGAGTGCCGGGTGCAGCGCGGCGCCATTGCTGCCCTGTATGCAGTGGTCGGGCCAGAGCTTCTGCTCGCCGTAGGGCAATTGGACGATGTCGAACGGCTGCTTGCCCGGATGGCTGGACGCAAACGAGGCGTGCCCGGCCGGGTGCCAGTCCTGGGCGAGGACGACGTGCCTGAATGAATGCCCCAGCTGGTTGATCAGCGGCACGATCTCATCGCCACCTGGCACGGCCAGTTGGCCGCCGGGGATGAAGTCGTTCTGTACATCGATGACTACCAGCGCAGTGGTCAAAGCCCGGTTGGCGGCAACGCCCATGAATGAATCCTCCTTGAAGTGGTTCTTCGATAGTAGCTGAACGGCTTGGGCCAGGTGCGTAGACTGACGCACCGCCATCGCGAGCAGGCTCGCTCCCGCAACGGATCTGCGGTGAACACAGGATTGATGGTTTACAAAAATAGTCCTTCTGCGGGGGGTAGTGTCTTTCGTCGAAAATATTCCAGCGTTGATGGCTTTTTGACATTTGGTTCGTGCGTCCCTGTCACGATTCAGTACAATCGCCGGCCTTCAACCGGGCATGGAAGCAGTCCGGTCTCCTGTTACGAGAAAAAAACATGCTCATCGGCAGTTATTCACCCGCCCTCGTTTCGATTTCCCTGTTTGTTGCTGTGCTGGCTTCCTACACCGCCCTGGACCTGGCCGGGCGGATCGCGACCGCCCAGGGGCGCGCCGCGCATTTGTGGATGGCCGGGGGCGCGCTGGCGATGGGGGTGGGCATCTGGTCCATGCACTTCATCGGCATGCTCGCGTTCAGCTTGCCGGTGGAGCTTGGCTACGACGTATCCATCACCGCGCTGTCGCTGCTGGTCGCGATTCTTTCCAGCGGTTTTGCCCTGTGGCTGGTCAGCCAGCCGCGATTGCCGGCGTGGCAACTGGCGTTCGGCGCGCTGATCATGGGCACTGGGATCAGCACCATGCACTACACCGGCATGGCCGCTCTGCGAATGCAGCCAGGCATCGACTATGACCCGACATTGTTCGGGGCTTCGTTGGTGATTGCTGTCGGCGCTTCGGCGGCGGCGTTGTGGATTGCCTTTCGCCTGCGCCAGAACACGCCCCACGTGCGTCTGGCTCGTGCAGGCGCTGCGGTGGTCATGGGGGTCGCCATCGTCGGCATGCACTACACCGGCATGGCCGGGGCGCGATTTAGCGACGGCAGCTTCTGTGGTTCCCTGGACGGCTTGAGCGGCAAGGGCCTGGACAATCTGGTGTTGATCACCACCCTGGCGGTGCTGGCCATCGCCTTGCTGACGTCGATTCTCGACGCGCGCCTGGAAGCCCGTACTGCGGAGTTGGCCCAATCGCTGACCCTGGCCAACCGGGAACTGACCCAGTTGGCCCTGCACGACCCCCTCACCGGACTGCCCAACCGGGTATTGCTGGCTGATCGTATCGACCAGGCCATGCACCGGGTGCAAGAGCAGGGTGGCTGCTTCGCCCTGATGTTCATCGACCTGGATGGTTTCAAGCCGGTCAACGACGCCTTCGGTCACCACATGGGCGATTTGTTGCTGCGGGACGTGGCCCTGCGCCTGCGTGAGGACCTGCGCAGCCAGGACACCCTGGCGCGGATCGGCGGTGATGAGTTCGTGCTGCTGGTGCAACTGGCTGAACCTGACGACGCCTTGCGATTGGCGGCACGTCAGGTCGGCCTGATCGCTCGCATATTCCGGGTGGCTGAGCATGACTTGCAGATTTCCGCCAGCGTCGGTATCGCCGTTTACCCTGGTAACGGCCAGAGCGCCGACGAGCTGTTGATGAACGCCGACGCGGCGATGTACCACGCCAAGGGCGCCGGCAAGAACGGCTACAGCTTTTTCGACGCGTCGATGAACAGCAACGCCCGCAAGCAATTGCAGTTGCTGCAAGACTTGCGTATCGCCGTCGAACAGCGGCAATTCAGCCTGTACTACCAGCCCAAGTTCGATGCCGCCAACGGCCAGCCGGTCGGCGCCGAGGCCTTGTTGCGCTGGAGCCATCCGACCCAGGGCCTGTTGATGCCCGACACCTTCATCGATCTGGCGGAAAAGACCGGGTTGATCATCCCCATCGGCGAATGGGTGTTGAACGAAGCCTGTCGGCAGATGCGTGAATGGTATGTGCTCGGTTATACCGATTGGCGCATTGCGGTGAACCTGTCGGCGTTGCAGTTCTGCCATATCGGTTTGGTGCAGAGCGTGGCCAAGGCCTTGGAAACCCATCAGCTACCGGCCAACAGCCTGACCCTGGAAATCACCGAAACCACCGCCATGAGCGATGCGGACGCGAGCATGACGGTGCTGCAACAGCTCTCGGACATGGGCGTGGACCTGTCCATCGACGACTTCGGCACCGGCTATTCGAGCCTGATGTACCTCAAGCGCCTGCCGGCCAACGAGCTGAAGATCGATCGCGGCTTCGTGCGTGACCTGGAGCACGACAGCGATGACGCGGCGATCGTCTCGGCCATCGTCGCCCTCGGCCAGGCACTGGGCCTGCGGATCGTCGCCGAAGGTGTGGAGACCGATGTGCAACAAGACTTCCTGACCCAGTTGGGCTGCGATTCGCTGCAGGGCTATCTGCTGGGGCATCCACTGCCGGCTGAGCGGTTCATCCACGACATTCGCCAGGCACAACGGGGGGCGGTGGGCTGAACCACTTCAAGGCACGATGTCGAACGCCGTGCTGCCAAGCCGCTCGCCATTGACCAGCAGGTGCACGGCATGCCGGCCCACGTAGTGTTTGCGGGTGGTCAACTCGCGAATGTGCTGGGAGCGGCTGAGGTTGACGCAACCCTGGGCGGGCAGGTCGAAGGTCTTGAGCTTGAAGACTTTGGCCGAGGTGCCGCCCGAGGCTTTCACGTAGTCGACGGCATAGTCGATCACCAGGCGTTGGCTCTGCCCGAGGGTTGATTGCACCGTGAAGGACAGCGTGACCTGTTCCCCCAGGCGAATCACCGCAGGCGTCACCTGCAAATCCCGCACCTGGACCTGTGCCTTGCCGCCGACCCCGATGACGCCCAACGCCCTGGGGTTGCCTTGTTTGATCAGGCTACGCAGGGCGTGCCGGGCGATCCACGCCGTGTGGCGGTCTTGCAGGGGCCAGCCTTCGATCTGGTCCAGCACCCAGTCGGGATGCTGCTTGGTGACGTCGTTGAGGTGGTTGGCCACGGATTTGCGCACATAAAGGCTATCGTCGGCCTTGAGCGTGTCGAGGATTGCGGCGGCGAGGTCAGGGTTGGCCTGGATCGGCTCCAGGTGAAACGACCATGGCAAGCGTGGCCGGCTGCCTTCGCTGGCCAGGCGGCGTACGTGCTCGTTCGCGTCCAGCGCCCAGTCGTGCATGACCTTGAGGGTGCGTTCCAGGTCATCGCGCAGGAAGTGCCGCACGGCGAACTCCGACGAGCCGAACCGGGTGAAATACTTGAGCGCGTCCAACGACACGTCGAAGCGGTGCCGGCCATAAGACGCCACGTAGTGTGGCAGGAACATGCTGACGAACATGCTGTTCAGGCGCGGAGCCAGGGCGCGCAACACCTCCAGCGAAGCTTCATAACCGAGGGGCAGTACCGCATGCAGGCACTCACTGACCCGGGCCATGCGCTGCATCACCGACAACTCGGCCAGCCCATCGTTAGCCATGTGCAAGAACGCCTTGGCGTCGAATGCCGGATACACCGCGCGCATTTCGCTGGCGATGTGTTCCAGGCGGGCGCTGTTGAAGATTTCCTTGAGGGCAGGGGAGGCAGTGGTCGAAGTCGTCATGGCAGGGGCCGTCGTGCAGGGCTTGTCACTATACCCCGTGGCGAGGGAGCTTGCTCCCGCTCGGCTGCGCAGCAGTCGTAACCCCCGTGAATGCCGTACCGCTGAATGACCGCGTCGCCTGGATTGGGGCTGCTGCGCAGCCCGGCGGGAGCAAGCTCCCTCGCCACCGCGTACAGTTTCCAGGAATTAAGGAATGATTCGCCGCCCGCGAAGTCCCAGATTCAGTCCCTCGAATAACTGGAGTTTTTTCTATGCGCAAACCATCCCTGATCGCCAGCCTGGCCCTGATCGCCGGCCTTGGAGCCCTTGGGCCTGTTGCGCAAGCGGTCGAGAAAACCGCAGACGCCCTGGAGCATTCGCCGAGCAATGGCCGCAGGCTGGTGGAGAACGACCGGGTACCGGCGGACTACCAGCGCGCGGACCGGGCCATGAAAGACTGGAAACAGAAGAAACTCGAGCAACCGACAAACGAGCAGCAATGGGTGCAGATCGACGACAAATACCTGCTGATCGAAACCGTATCCGGCGCCATCGTCAAGATCGTGCCGGCCACACGCTAGAGCACTTCGCCCTTGTCCCACAGGTGAACCAGCTCGCCGGGTGCCTGGTCCTCAGGCACCTGCAGTACCATCTCGTCATCCTGGTCGTTGGCGCGATAGCGCACCTCGATCTGGAAAAAACGCTGGTCGCCGCGCCCAGGCGTGGAGGACGTCAGTGGCAGGCAACCCTCCAGGACCGAACAGATGCGCGTGCGCTGGTCGAGGTCGCACTGGGCGAATTCGATTTCCCGTGGCCGGGTCAGCGCATGGATGGCGGCCACGCCACCCTGGCGCGACAGCCGTACCACGGCTTTGTCGTCGAGGTCTGGAAGGGTTTTCATCAGCTCTCCTGTGTCAGGTCGACGCCGACCTGGGCCCAGCCGTTCTGTATCGCTTGCACTTCCCGCGTGCCGAAGCGCTGGCGGGCGTGCTCGACGGTCAGGCGGGCGAAGGCGCTGAAGGACGCGTCATTGGCCAATCTTCGGTCGCACAAGGTTTCATACCAGATCCGGCCGGCCTTTTCCCAGGCAAATCCGCCCAGCGTGGTCGCCGCCAGATAAAAGGCCCGGTTGGGAATGCCCGAGTTGATGTGCACGCCGCCGTTGTCTTCACGAGTAATGACGAATTCGCGCATGTGCGCCGGTTGCGGGTCCTTGCCCAGCAGCGGGTCATCGTAGGCGCTGCCGGGGTTGGACATGCTGCGCAGGCCGTCGCCGTTGATCTTGTCGGTGAGCAGGTCGGCGCCGATCAGCCAGTCGGCCTGGTCGGCGGTCTGTTCAAGTACGAACTGCTTGACCAGCACACCGAACACATCGGAGATGGACTCGTTCAGGGCGCCGGACTGGTTGGCGTAGATTAACCCGGCCTCGCTTTCGGTGACGCCATGGGCCAACTCGTGGGCCACCACGTCCAGGGAACGGGTGAAGCGCTGGAAGATTTCACCATCGCCGTCGCCGAACACCATCTGCGCGCCGTTCCAGAAGGCGTTTTCATAGCCCTGGCCATAATGCACGCTGCCCACCAGGGCGAAGCCTTTGTTGTCGATGGAGTCGCGTCCCAGCACGTTCCAGAAAAAATCATAAGTGGCGCCGAGGGCGTCGTAGGCTTCGTCCACGGCCGGGTCGCCACTGGCCCGCTGGCCTTCCAGGCGGACCGGCTGGCCGGGCAGTTCCATGCTGTTCTGGGCGTCATGCACGCTGCGTTGCGGCTGTCCGGCCTGGCCAGGCTTGGGCAGCTTCGCGGCGGCGGGAAGGTTGCCGGGCGGGCCGGGGTTGTGCCGGAGGCTGCGCACGTGGGTCAAGGTGCCGAGAGCGCTGGAGCGTTGCTGTTCGGAGCCGTGGGCGATGATGCGATTGAGGATGTATGGCGGAATGAAACCGTGGAGCGGACGAGAGTCGAACATCAGAAAATCCTTATCTGAAATGCAGGGTCGATACCCATGTGAACCGAAGAGGCCGTCGCGGTTCCCTATTGCACGAATAGCCTGATAAAACATAACTCCATACGAATCTATGGGACTGTTTGGTCCGGGGGACATGGGGCCTGTGGCGAGGGGATTTATCCCCGCTGGAGTGCGAAGCGCTCCCGGACGCTACGGACATATAGAAATTCCTGGGGGTCGCTCCGCAACCCAGCGGGGATAAATCCCATAGGCGCTAACCAAACTCCAAAAATAGTAAACTGATCCGCAATTGAGATGAGTTGCAAGGAAAGCAAGTGTGACACCAGGACTAGATGAAGATTGGCCAAAGCTGTTAGCGCTATTGCCTGCGGGATGGGAAGCCAAGGCCAGGGAATTGGGGGCGTTGAAGTTCGGGCGCCGTTTCACCCCAGAGACTTTATTACGCACCCTATTGCTGTATCTGAGCAGCGATTGTTCGATG
>NZ_FPIX01000009.1:0-32542 GCF_900119205.1 Pseudomonas sp. NFACC16-2
CGTCGACTGTCATACCGCTTTCGCGAGCAAGCCCACAGTTACTCAGCGTCCGATTAAACCGGAGCGGTCTCCGCCCGACGCACTTCCGGTTGTTTCCAGGAATCGGCGGCGCTTTCTTCGATGGCTTGCTGGATCGCCCGCTTACGGCTTTCTTCGGCGCGGCGGCTGAAGAACCAAACCAGAAAAGTCACCAGCGACACCGCCAGCAGGATCAGGCTCGCCACGGCGTTGATTTCCGGTTTCACACCCAGGCGCACCGCCGAGAACACTTCCATCGGCAAGGTCGTCGAGCCGGGGCCGGAGACGAAGCTCGCCAGCACCAGGTCGTCCAGGGACAGCGCGAACGACATCATGCCCCCCGCCGCCAGTGACGGTGCGATCATCGGGATGGTGATCAAAAAGAACACCTTCCACGGCCGCGCACCGAGGTCCATGGCCGCTTCTTCGATGGACAGGTCCAGCTCACGCAAGCGCGCCGAGACCACCACCGCCACATACGCCGCGCAGAACGTGGTGTGGGCAATCCAGATCGTGACGATGCCACGCTCCTGGGGCCAGCCGATCATCTGGGCCATGGCCACGAACAGCAGCAACAGCGACAGGCCGGTGATGACTTCCGGCATCACCAGTGGCGCGGTGACCAGGCCGCCGAACAGCGTGCGGCCCTTGAAGTGGGTGATGCGGGTCAACACGAAGGCCGCCAGCGTCCCCAGGGCCACCGCGGCAATCGCCGTGTAGCAGGCGATCTCCAGCGAGCGCACCACCGACCCCATCAATTGGCTGTTGTCCAGCAGGCCGACGTACCACTTGATCGACCAGCCACCCCACACCGTCACCAGTTTCGAGGCGTTGAACGAATAGATCACCAGGATCAGCATGGGTGCGTAGATGAACAGCAAACCCAGCACCAGCATCAGGCTTGAAAAACTGAAGCGCTTCATTCCTTGCCCTCCATTTCTTTGGCCTGACTGCGGTTGAACAGGATGATGGGCACGATCAGGATCGCCAGCATCACCACCGCCAGGGCGGATGCCACCGGCCAGTCACGATTGTTGAAGAATTCCTGCCACAGCACTTTGCCGATCATCAGGGTTTCCGGGCCACCCAGCAGTTCCGGGATCACGAACTCGCCCACCACGGGGATGAACACCAGCATGCAACCGGCGACGATGCCGTTCTTGGACAGTGGCACAGTGATTTTCCAGAAACTGTTGAAGGTGCTCGAACCCAGGTCCGACGCGGCCTCCAGCAGGCTGGGGTCATGTTTCACCAGGTTGGCGTACAACGGCAGGATCATGAACGGCAGGTAGGAGTAGACGACCCCGATGTACACCGCCAGGTTGGTGTTGAGGATTTGCAGCGGTTCGCTGATCCAACCCATGCTCAGCAAAAAGCCATTGAGCAAGCCGTTGTTGCTGAGGATGCCCATCCACGCATAGACGCGGATCAGGATCGCAGTCCAGGTCGGCATCATGATCAGCAACACCAATACCGTCTGCATCTCTTTGCGGGCATTGGCGATGCCGTAGGCCATCGGATAACCGATCAGCAGGCACAAGAGGGTGCTGATCAGCGCCATCTTCAGCGAGCCAAGGTAGGCGGCAATGTACAGCTCGTCGTCGCTCAGCATCGCGTAGTTGGCGAGGTTGAGCAGCACCTGCAGCTTCTGGTCGACGTAGCTGTAGATCTCGGTGTACGGCGGGATGGCCACGTCGGCTTCGGCAAAGCTGATCTTCAGGACGATGAAGAACGGCAGCATGAAGAACAGGAACAGCCAGATGAAGGGCACCCCGATGACCAGTTGGCGGCCACCGGGCGTTATTCGATCGAGTCGGCGTTTGAGTTTGCGCATGTTCATGAGCGAAGCACCACGCCGCTGTCGTCTTCCCACCAGACGAACACCTGGTCGCCCCAGGTCGGACGCTGGCCGCGGCGTTCGGCGTTGGCGACGAAGGACTGCACCAGCTTGCCGCTCGGCAACTCGACGTAGAACACCGAGTGGCCGCCCAGGTAGGCGATGTCATGGACCTTGCCGCTGGACCAGTTGTTCTCGCAGGTCGGTTGTTCGGCGGTGACCAGCAGTTTTTCCGGGCGAATGGCATAGGTCACGGACTTGTCCTGCACCGAGGTGCTGATGCCGTGGCCCACGTAGATGTTGCGGTCCAGGTCCTTGCAGGTCAGCACCGCGTGGCCTTCGGCGTCGTCCACCACTTCGGTCTCGAAGATGTTGACGTTGCCGATGAACTCGCAGACCAGCCGGCTGGTCGGGGTCTCGTAGATGTCGATCGGGCTGCCGATCTGGGCGATCCAGCCCAGGTGCATGATCGCGATGCGCTCGGCCATGGTCATGGCCTCTTCCTGGTCGTGGGTCACCATGACGCACGTCACACCAACCCGCTCGATGATCTCGACCAGCTCAAGCTGCATTTGCGAGCGCAGCTTCTTGTCCAGGGCCCCCATTGGCTCGTCGAGCAGCAGCAGCTTCGGTCGTTTGGCCAGGGAACGGGCCAGGGCCACGCGCTGGCGCTGGCCGCCGGAGAGCTGGTGCGGCTTGCGCTTGGCGTACTGGCTCATCTGCACCAGCTTGAGCATTTCGGCCACACGGGCGTCGACTTCGGCTTTCGGAATCTTGTCCTGCTGTAAACCGAAGGCGATGTTCTGCGCCACGGTCATGTGGGGGAACAAGGCGTAGGATTGGAACATCATGTTGATCGGCCGCTCGTAGGGCGGCATGTCGGTGATGTCCACACCGTCGAGGTAAATCCGCCCTTCGGTGGGCCGCTCGAAACCGGCCAGCATTCGCAGCAAGGTGGATTTGCCCGATCCAGAACCGCCGAGCAAGGCGAAGATCTCGCCTTTCTTGATTTCCAGGGACACATCGTCCACGGCAATCGTCTCGTCGAATTTCTTCGTGACCCGGTCGATTTTGACCAACACCTGTTTGGGTGTCTGGTCGCCCTCGAGGGCTTTCTTATAGGCGCCGGAGGCAACTGCCATTTACGAAACTCCCACAGAATTTGCAGTTCGCCCCACGCGGACGAACAAGAGTGTTGACGTTATTTACCCGACTTGACCTTGGTCCAGCTGCGGGTCATGAGTCGTTGGATCTTGGGCGGCAACTCGGAGTTGACGTAGAGCTTGTCGACGACCGCTTGCGGTGGGTAAACCGCTTCGTCGGTACGTACTTTCTGGTCCATCAGCTCGCCAGCCTTCGGGTTCGGGTTGGCATAACCGACGGTGTCGCTGACCTGGGCGATGACTTCAGGCTTGAGCACATAGTTGATGAAGGCATGCGCTTGCTTGATGTTGGTGGCGTCGCGCGGAATCGCCAGCATGTCGAACCAGAGGTTGCCACCTTCCTTGGGGATCACGTAGGCGATTTCGACGCCTTTGCCGGCTTCACTGGCACGGGCACGGGCCTGGAAGATGTCGCCGGAGAAACCGGCGGCCACGCAGATCTCGCCATTGGCCAGATCGGAGATGTATTTGGAGGAGTTGAAGTAGGTCACGTAAGGCCGGATCTTGAGGAGCTGGGCCTCGGCCTTCTTGTAGTCTTCAGGGTCTTCGCTGTTGGGGTTCAGGCCCAGGTAATTGAGCATCGCCGGGATCATCTCGTCGCCCGAGTCGAGGAACGAAACACCGCAACTGGACAGTTTCTTGATGTTTTCCGGCTCGAACAGCATGGCCCACGAATCGATCTTCTCGACGCCCAGGACCGCCTTGATCTTCTCGACGTTGTAGCCGATGCCATTGGTGCCCCACAGGTAAGGCACGGCGTACTGGTTGCCTGGGTCGTTCTTTTCCAGGCGCTTGAGCAGCACAGGGTCGAGGTTGGCATAGTTGGGCAACTGCGCCTTGTCGAGCTTCTGGAACGCCCCGGCCTTGATCTGCTTGCCCAGGAAGTGGTTGGACGGCACCACCACGTCATAACCGGTACGCCCGGCCAGCAACTTGCCTTCCAGGGTTTCGTTGGAGTCGAAAACGTCATACACCGGCTTGATGCCCGTGGCTTTTTCAAAATCCGCCAGGGTGGTCTCGCCGATGTAGTCCGACCAATTATAAATATGCACGGTGGAGGCCGCCTGGACGCTGACGGCGAGCGTCAGGCCGGCACCGACCAGCAAGGCGTTGCGTAACAAAGAAAAGACTGGCACGTGGAGGTCCTCTTAAATAGTTGGGCCCAAGTTGCCCCCGTTACTTGACCATGAGAGGCCCTGCAACAAAACCGGCGCGCAACTTACCCTCGATAAACCGATCCAGCAAAACTTTTAGTTATTTAATGGCTCCTGTTGCCGCCGCCGCGATGGCAGCGACAACAGGAAGATGCTTCAGGCCGGCTTATTTACCGGATTTGATCTTGGTCCAGCTGCGGGTCAGGATCCGCTGGGTCGCGGCTGGCAGGTCGGCAATCGCGTAAAGCTTGGCTTGCACGTCTGCCGGCGGGTAGATGCCCGGGTCGCTGGTGATTTCCTTGCTGACCAGCGGCGTAGAGGCCGCGTTGCCGTTCGGGAAGCTCACGGTGTCGGTGATTTCAGCCATGATTTCCGGCTTTTGCAGGAAGGTCATGAACTTGTAGGCACCCTCGACGTTCTCGGCATCCTTGGGGATGGCGACCATGTCGAAGAAGCTGCCAGCACCTTCCTTCGGAATGTTATAGCTGACTTTAACCTTGCCGCCGGCTTCGGCCGCACGGGACTTGGCCTGGTAGATGTCGCCCGAGTAGCCGACCGCTACGCAGATGTTGCCGTTGGCCAGGTCGGAGATGTACTTGGAGGAGTGGAAGTAGCCGATCGAAGGACGGATCTTGAGGAACAGCGCTTCGGCTTCAGCCAGTTGCTTCTTGTCCTGGCTGTCGGTCGGATAGCCCAGGTAATGCAGCGCCACCGGGATCATTTCGGTCGGCGAGTCGAGGAAGCTGATGCCGCAGGCTTTCAGCTTGGCGGCGTTTTCCGGCTTGAACAGCAAGTCCCACGAGTTGGTTGGAGCGTCGGCACCGAGGGCAGCCTTGACCTTCTCGGCGTTGAAGCCGATGCCGATCGAACCCCACATGTACGGGAAGGCATGTTCGTTGCCCGGGTCGCTCACCGAAACGGCCTTGAGCAGGTCGGTATTCAGGTTTTTCCAGTTGGGCAACTTGGACTTGTCGAGTTTCTGGTAGACCCCGGCCTTGATCTGCTTGGCCAGGAAGTTGTTCGACGGCACCACGATGTCATAACCGGACTTGCCGGCCAGCAACTTGGCTTCCAGGGTTTCGTTGCTGTCGAATACGTCGTAGACGACTTTGATCCCCGATTCTTTCTCGAACTTGGCGACGGTGTCCGGCGCAATGTAGTCGGACCAGTTATAGACGTGCAGCACTTTATCGTCCGCCTGAACGGCGCCCGCCATCACGCCCATCAGGGACATGGCCAGGAGGGTCTTGCCAGCTATCTTCATACCTAATGTCTTCATGCCTAATGCCTTCATGAAAAAGTGCTCCAGTTATTCTTCTTAGCCACGTTCAGTAGCCGGCTCGCGGACAACTTGAACGGTCGGTAGTCTGGCAAGTTACAGGCCAGGCTTTCAACACAAGCCCAGCCTTTTATTCTCGCTGGGCGAGGCCCTTGCAGGCACCTCGCTCAGAGCCTAGCACTTAGCCTTGCAACGCACTGAGCGTCAGGTCCAGGCACTGCCGCGCCTTGGCCACTAACTCGTCGATCTCGGCCTTGCTGATCACCAGCGGCGGCGCAATGATCATGGTGTCGCCCACCGCGCGCATGATCAGCCCATTATCGAAGCAGAACTGCCGGCAGATCATGCCCACGCCCTTGCCTTCGTAGCGCTTGCGCGTAGCCTTGTCCTGGACCAGTTCGATCGCTCCCAGCAAACCGACACCGCGCACTTCACCCACCAGAGGATGATCGTTCAGTTCCCGCAAACGCTTCTGCAAATAGGGTGCCGTTTCGCTGTGGACACGCTCGATGATCTTCTCGTCGCGCAGGATGCGGATGTTTTCCAGGGCCACCGCTGCGGCCACCGGGTGACCGGAGTAGGTAAACCCGTGGTTGAAGTCTCCGCCTTCGTTGAGCACCGCGACCACGTCGTCACGCACGATCAGCCCGCCCATGGGGATGTAGCCGGAGGTCAGGCCCTTGGCGATGGTCATCATGTGCGGTTTCAACCCGTAGTGATCGGTACCGAACCACTCACCGGTACGGCCGAAGCCACAGATCACCTCGTCGGCGACGAACAGGATGTCGTACTTGGCGAGGATTTCCTTCATGCGCGGCCAGTAGCTGTCCGGCGGCACGATCACGCCACCGGCGCCCTGGATCGGCTCGGCGATGAAGGCGCCGACGTTTTCCACGCCGAGCTCCAGGATTTTTTCTTCCAGCTGGTTGGCCGCCCACACGCCGAACTCTTCGGGGCTCATGTCGCCGCCTTCGCCGAACCAATAAGGTTGGGCGATGTGGACAATGCCCGGGATCGGCAGGTCGCCCTGCTCGTGCATATAGGTCATGCCACCCAGGCTCGCGCCGGCCACGGTCGAACCGTGGTAACCGTTCTTGCGGCTGATGATGACTTTCTTGTTCGGCTGGCCCTTGATCGCCCAATAGTGGCGGACCATCCGCAGCATGGTGTCGTTGCCTTCGGAGCCGGAACCGGTGAAGAACACGTGGTTCATGCCTTCTGGGGCGATGTCGGCGATGGCTTTGGACAACTCCAGCACTGGCGGGTGGGCCGTCTGGAAGAACAGGTTGTAGTACGGCAGCTCGCGCATCTGCTGGCTGGCGGCGTCGGCCAGTTCCTCGCGGCCATAACCGACGGCCACGCACCAGAGGCCGGCCATGCCGTCGAGGATCTTGTTGCCTTCACTGTCCCAGAGGTAGACACCCTTGGCGTGGGTGATGATGCGCGGGCCTTTCTCTTTGAGCTGTTTGAAGTCGCTGAACGGCGCCAGGTGGTGATCGTTGCTCAGGGCCTGCCATTCACGGGTTTGCGGGTTGTTGCGGGTCATGCCAATTCTCCTTTTATCGGTGAGGGCGAAGCTGCCTGAAGCAGCCTCGCCCGGCGCTTCAGACGGCGAAGAGCAGGAATTCCCGCTCCCACGAACTGATGACGCGCTTGAAGTTTTCATGCTCGGCCCGCTTGACCGCGACGTAGCCTGTGATGAATTTCTTGCCCAGGTATTTCTCGATGGTGGTGCTGTTTTCCATGCGTTCCAGGGCGTCTTCGATGGTCAGCGGCAAACGCAGGTTGCGGCGTTCGTAGCCTCGGCCCACCACCGGCGCGCTCGGGTTGATGCCTTCGACCATGCCGATGAAGCCACACAGCAGGCTGGCGGCAATCGCCAGGTACGGGTTGGCATCGGCGCCCGGCAAGCGGTTTTCCACCCGACGGTTCTGCGGCCCGGCATCCGGCACGCGCAGGCCCACGGTGCGGTTCTCTTCGCCCCACTCCACGTTCACCGGCGCCGACGTGTCCGGAAGGAAGCGACGGAACGAATTGACGTTGGGGGCGAACAGCGGCAATAGCTCGGGGATGAATTTCTGCAGGCCACCGATGTGGTGCAGGAACAGATCGCTCATGGTCCCGTCTTCATTGGAGAAGACGTTCTTGCCAGTTTCCTTGTCAATGATGCTCTGGTGCAGGTGCATCGCACTGCCCGGCTCGCCGGTCATGGGCTTGGCCATGAAGGTGGCAGCCACGTCGTGCTTGAGTGCCGCTTCGCGCATGGTGCGCTTGAACACCAGGATCTGGTCGGCCAGGGACAGGGCATCGCCATGACGGAAATTGATTTCCATCTGCGCCGTGCCATCCTCGTGGATCAGGGTGTCGAGATCCAGTTCCTGCAGTTCGCACCAGTCGTAGACGTCTTCGAACAGCGGGTCGAATTCGTTGGCCGCTTCGATCGAAAAGGACTGCCGGCCGGTTTCCGGGCGGCCGGAGCGGCCAACGGGCGGTTGCAGCGGAAAGTCCGGGTCGTCGCTGCGCTTGGTCAGGTAGAACTCCATTTCCGGCGCGACGATCGGCTGCCAACCTTTATCGGCGTAGAGCTTGAGTACTTTCTTGAGCACGTTGCGCGGCGACAGCTCGATGGGGTTGCCCTGCTTGTCATAAGCGTCGTGGATGACCTGGGCGGTGGGCTCGATGGCCCAGGGCACAAGGAATACTGCGTTCTCGTCCGGGCGGCAGATCATGTCGATGTCGGCAGGGTCGAGCAGTTCGTAATAGATGTCGTCTTCGACATAGTCGCCCGTAACGGTCTGGAGCAGAACGCTCTCGGGCAGGCGCATGCCTTTCTCGGCGATGAACTTGTTGGTCGGCGAGATCTTGCCCCGGGTGATACCGGTGAGGTCGCCAATCATGCATTCGACTTCTGTGATCTTGTGGTCTTTCAACCAATCGGTGAGCTGGTCGAGGTTGTTACTCATAAATGCCTCTAGGCGTGAGTTTCCTGACGGCTATTAGTCGTCAGGCGTTGTTTGACGCATCGGCGTCGCGTTGTGCTGCCCTTGCTCGGCAGGCATCGCCAAATGCCTGGAAAATCGCAAAGTAGTGCGGGTTAGAGCTTACCTCCCATTCGGGGTGCCATTGCACACCTAAAGCAAAAGCCTTGCCTCCTGGCACCGAAACAGCCTCGATCAGGCCGTCGGGGGCCACCGCTTCGGCGCGCAACCCAGGTGCCAGGCGCTCGATGCCTTGGCTGTGGATCGAGTTGACTTCTATTAGCTGGGGCAACCCCAACCCTGCAAGTACACCACCAGGCTGGATATGCACGGCATGGGCAGGACCGTATTGGACATCCACCGCTTGAGTATCGTCTTCACGATGATCGATGAACGTTCCGACTTCATGAACTTTCTGATGCAGGCTGCCGCCAAAGGCTACGTTCATCTCCTGGAAACCTCGGCAAATGCCCAGCACCGGGATACCCGCATCGACAGCGGCGCGGATCAGCGGCAAGGTGGTGGCGTCCCGTGCAGGATCATGAGCAGTGCCTGGCGCGCTGGCCGGGCCCTGGTAATGAAAAGGTTCTACATTGGAAGGAGAGCCAGTCAGAAGAATGCCGTCCAGGGCGTCCAGAATATCGGACGGCGGGAACAGATCCGCCAGGGACGGGATCAGCACTGGCAAGCCCTTGGCGGCTGTCGCGACAGCCCGGGAATATTTATCGCCACTGATGTGATAAGCATGCAGACCAATCTGCCTGGAGCAGGTGGTGACGCCGATTAACGGCAGGCGAGACATGAAGCACCCCGGTATTATTGCTGTTATGGGTTTGAATCGAGCTTAGCCTTGTTCATTTTTTTACACAACACCCCCGTAAAAAATACAACACGGCCCGCTCAAGCCTGCGGGCGCCAAGCCCTCTAAAGGGAAAAAAACGCCCCAAATTGCCTCAAAAAAGCCCTGGAGGTGCTTTTTTAGGGCAAAAAAGGCCCTGCTTGACTTCGGCATGCCGTTCGGGTTGACTGGCTTTCGAAGAGATCAATGATTGATATTTTTAACAACAAAGGTGTTGCATCATGTCGGTACCCCCGCGTGCCGTTCAGCTTAACGAAGCGAACGCGTTCCTTAAGGAACATCCTGAGGTTCTGTACGTTGACCTTCTGATTGCGGATATGAATGGTGTGGTGCGCGGCAAGCGCATAGAACGCACCAGCCTCCACAA
The DNA here is from genome assembly GCF_900119205.1 of Pseudomonas sp. NFACC16-2. Classification (NCBI taxonomy): domain Bacteria; kingdom Pseudomonadati; phylum Pseudomonadota; class Gammaproteobacteria; order Pseudomonadales; family Pseudomonadaceae; genus Pseudomonas; species Pseudomonas sp. NFACC16-2. The sequence continues at coordinate 9,656 of NZ_FPIX01000009.1, forward strand.
GGTTTACGAGAAAGGCATCAACCTGCCGGCCTCTTTATTTGCCCTGGATATCAATGGCTCTACGGTGGAAAGCACCGGCCTGGGCCTGGACATCGGCGATGCCGACCGGATCTGCTATCCAATCCCTGACACCCTGTGCAACGAGCCTTGGCAGAAGCGCCCTACTGCGCAACTGTTGATGACCATGCACGAACTCGAAGGCGAGCCTTTCTTCGCCGACCCGCGTGAAGTCCTGCGCCAAGTCGTGACCAAGTTCGATGAACTGGGCCTGACCATCTGCGCCGCATTCGAGCTGGAGTTCTACCTGATCGACCAGGAGAACGTGAATGGACGCCCACAACCGCCCCGCTCGCCGATCTCCGGCAAACGCCCGCACTCGACCCAGGTCTACCTGATCGATGACCTCGACGAATATGTCGATTGCCTCCAGGACATTCTGGAAGGGGCCAAGGAGCAAGGCATTCCCGCCGACGCCATCGTCAAGGAGAGTGCTCCGGCGCAGTTCGAAGTGAACCTGCACCACGTGGCTGACCCGATCAAGGCCTGCGACTATGCGGTCCTGCTCAAGCGTCTGATCAAGAACATCGCCTACGACCATGAAATGGACACCACCTTCATGGCCAAGCCGTATCCGGGCCAGGCGGGTAATGGTCTGCACGTCCACATCTCGATTCTTGATAAAGATGGCAAGAATATTTTTGCCAGCGAGGATCCCGAGCAGAACGCCGCACTGCGTCACGCGATCGGCGGTGTGCTCGAGACCCTGCCCGCGCAGATGGCTTTCCTCTGCCCGAACGTCAACTCCTACCGTCGTTTCGGCGCACAGTTCTATGTGCCGAACTCGCCGACCTGGGGCCTGGACAACCGCACCGTGGCTTTGCGCGTCCCTACCGGTTCGGCCGATGCCGTGCGCCTGGAACACCGCGTTGCCGGTGCCGATGCCAACCCGTACCTGCTGATGGCCTCCGTGTTGGCAGGCGTGCACCACGGCCTGGTCAACAAGATCGAGCCCGGTGCGCCGGTGGAAGGCAACAGCTACGAGCAGAACGAGCAAAGCCTGCCGAACAACTTGCGCGATGCCCTGCGCGAACTGGACGACAGCGAAGTCATGGCCAAGTACATCGATCCGAAATACATCGATATCTTCGTGGCCTGCAAGGAAAGTGAGCTGGAAGAGTTCGAACACTCCATCTCCGACCTCGAGTACAACTGGTACCTGCATACCGTGTAAGTGGTTGCAGTAAAAATGACGCCGCAGGCCTTCAGGGCTGCGGCGTTTTTTATGGCTGTTCACCCACCATTGTGGCGAGGGGATTTATCCCCGCTGGGCTGCGTAGCAGCCCCCGCCCCAAACAGTCACCTAAATCTGTCTGATCCACCGAGTTGTCTGGTTTTAGGGCTGCTTCGCAACCCTGCGGGGATAAATCCCCTCGCCGCAGATAAATCCATGCAACAAGAAACCCTCTCCAGCAAGTGCAGCTAGCTATGGACCCTCCCCTCGCTCTGCGTACAATGCCCGCCAGCCCCGCAGGAGACAGCCATGACGCGCATCGCCACCCCTCGCAAACCCCGCGCACGCAGCCAGGCCCGGATCGACACCATTCTCGATGCCGCCCGGACGCTGCTTGCCGCCGAAGGCGTGGCCAGCCTGTCGATCTACAGCGTCGCCGAGCGCGCCGGGATCCCGCCCTCTTCCGTGTACCACTTCTTCGCCAGCGTCCCGGCCCTGCTCGAAGCCCTCACCGCCGACGTCCACGCCGCTTTTCGCGCGGGCCTGCAAGCACCGATCGATCATGCAGCGCTGAACCATTGGCACGACCTGTCACGGCTGGTGGAACAGCGCATGCTCGCCATCTACAACCAGGACGCCGCCGCTCGCCAGCTGATCCTGGCCCAGCACGGCCTGACCGAAGTCACCCAGGCCGACCGCCAACACGACCTTGAGCTGAGTGACTTGATGCACAAGGTGTTCGACCACCATTTCGCCCTGCCGTCCCTGCCTGGCGACGTCGATGTGTTCGCCCTGGCCATGGAACTGGGCGACCGCGTCTACGCCCGCTCAATACAGCAGCACGGCCACATCACACCGCGCATGGCCGAAGAAGGCATGCGGGTATTCGATGCCTACCTGGGGTTGTACCTGCCGCCGTATTTGCCCAAGCGTTCTGATTGATCGTTCCCACTCCGCGTGGGAATGCAGCCAGGGACGCTCCGCGTCCCCAAGAGCCGAACGCAGAGCGTCCGTAGCGCCGTTACCACGCAGAGCGTGGGAACGATCAACAATGCAGCCAGGGCCCAAAAAACAAAAAAGCCCCGAAGGGCTCGCGCCGTCCGGGGCTGCGGGTGAACCATCGCTCACAACTTGGCGATCGACACCTCGGTGGATTTGACGAAGGCAATCACTTCGCTGCCAATCGCCAGTTCCAGCTCCTTGACCGAGCGGGTGGTGATGACCGAAGTGACGATGCCCGACGCGGTCTGCACGTCGATTTCCGACAGCACGTCGCCTTCGACGATTTCCTTGATGGTGCCTTTGAACTGGTTGCGTACGTTGATGGCTTTGATAGTCATGGTGTCGATTCCTGTATGGATGAAGTTATTGCGCCCAACGCAGCTGCGTGGGCAAGGGTGAAACAGGTTCGGGTTCCGGCGGTTGACCGGGCAAGGACAGCACGCGGTTGAGGACTTCGGTTTCCAGGCTCGCCAGGCGATGAGAGCCGCGAACCCGTGGGCGTGGCAGGTCGATGGGCAGGTCGAGGCCGATCTGGCCGTCCTCGATCAGGATCACCCGATCGGCAATCGCCACCGCTTCGCTGACATCGTGGGTCACCAGCAACACCGTGAAGCCGTGTTGCTGCCAGAGGTTTTCGATCAGTTGCTGCATCTCGATGCGGGTCAGGGCGTCCAGCGCTCCCAAGGGTTCGTCGAGCAGCAACAGCCGGGGCTGATGAATCAACGCGCGAGCCAGGGCCACCCGTTGCTTCTGGCCGCCGGACAGCGCCGCCGGCCACTCATGGGCGCGGTCGGCCAGGCCCACCGCTTCCAGTGCCTGCAACGCTTGCGGGCGCCAATTGCCCTTGAGGCCGAGGCCGACGTTATCGATGATTTTTTTCCAGGGCAGCAAACGTGCCTCCTGAAACATCAGCCGCGTGTCTTCCCGTGCATCGTTCAACGACGCCGAACCGGCCAACAGTTGGCCGCCGGTGGGCTGATCGAGGCCAGCCAACAAACGCAGCAAGGTACTTTTGCCGCAGCCGCTGCGACCGACCACGGCCACGAACTGCCCGGCCGGGATATGCAGGTCGATGTCGCGCAATACCTGGCGCGTGCCGAAGGTTTTTTGCAGCTTGCGCACCGCCAGCGGGATGCCACGCAGCAGACGCGGAGGTTGTTGGGCAGTCATGCCACACCTCCCTTGTTCACTTGGTACGCCGGGTGCCAGCGCAGCCAGACCCGCTCAAGCCCGCGAGCGGCCAGGTCGGCCAATTTGCCCAGCACGGCGTAGAGGAGAATCGCCAGCACCACCACATCGGTTTGCAGGAATTCCCGGGCATTCATCGCCAGGTAACCGATGCCGGAGCTGGCGGAGATGGTTTCCGCCACGATCAGCGTCAGCCACATGAAACCCAGGGCGAAGCGCACGCCCACCAGGATCGAAGGCAAGGCACCCGGCAGGATCACCTGGCGAAACAGGCTGAAGCCGGACAAGCCGTAGCTGCGCGACATCTCCACCAGCGCCGGGTCGACGTTGCGAATCCCGTGATAGGTGTTGAGGTAGATGGGAAACAACGTGCCCAGGGCCACCAGGAAAATCTTCGCCGACTCGTCGATGCCGAACCACAGGATCACCAGCGGAATCAGCGCTAGGTGCGGGACGTTCCTGACCATTTGCACGGAGCTGTCCAGCAGGCGTTCGCCCCATTTCGACAAACCGGTGATGAAGCCCAGGGCCAGGCCGATGCCGCCGCCGATCAAAAAACCGACCGCGGCGCGCCAACCGCTGATCGCCAGGTGTGTCCAGATCTCGCCGCTGCGCACCAGGTTGACCCCGGCTTCGATCACCGCCACCGGTGCCGGCAGGATCCGCGTGGACAACCAGCCAGCCGATACCGACAGTTGCCAGACCGCCAGCAACAGCAGCGGCACCGCCCAGGGCGCTAGGTTGTGGATGATTTTCTTCATGGCCGCCTCAGCTCTGGGACGCGGCTTTGGGCAGGATGTCGTTGGCGACCATTTCACCGAACGGGCTCACATAACCCTGGCTTTTCGGCAGTTCCGGGCGCTCCACGTCCAGGTGGGGGAACAGCAGTTCCGCCACGCGATAGGACTCTTCCAGGTGCGGATAACCGGAGAAGATGAAGGTGTCGATGCCAAGCTCGGCGTATTCCTTGACCCGCGCCGCCACGGTCGGGCCATCGCCCACCAGCGCCGTACCGGCCCCGCCGCGAACCAGGCCGACGCCGGCCCAGAGGTTGGGGCTGACTTCCAGCTTGTCGCGACGGCCACCGTGCAGGGCGGCCATGCGTTGCTGGCCCACTGAGTCGAAGCGCGCCAGGGAAGCCTGGGCCCTAGCGATGGTCTCGTCATCCAGGTGGGAGATCAGCCGGTCGGCCGCTTGCCAGGCCTCGGCGTTGGTCTCGCGCACGATCACATGCAAGCGGATGCCAAAGCGTACGGTGCGACCGAGCTTCGCGGCCTTGGCTCGCACTTGTTGGATTTTTTCCGCGACGGCTGCTGGCGGCTCGCCCCAGGTCAGCACCATTTCCACCTGCTCGGCTGCCAAGTCTTGGGCGGCTTCCGACGAGCCACCGAAATACAGCGGCGGACGCGGTTGCTGGATCGGCGGGTAGAGCAGCTTGGCGCCCTTCACACTGATGTGCTCACCATCGTAATCCACGGTTTCGCCTTCCAGCACCCGACGCCAGATACGGGTGAATTCCACCGACGCCTGGTAGCGTTGCTCGTGGTCAAGGAACAGGCCGTCGCCGGCCAACTCATCCGGGTCGCCGCCGGTCACCAGGTTGAACAGCGCCCGTCCGCCGGACAACCGGTCGAGGGTCGCAGCCTGACGCGCGGCCACCGTCGGGGAAATGATCCCGGGGCGCAGGGCGACGAGGAATTTCAGACGCTGGGTCACGGGAATCAGCGAAGCGGCCACCAGCCAGGAGTCCTCGCAGGAACGCCCGGTGGGGATCAACACACCGCCGAAACCCAGTCGATCCGCCGCCTGGGCGACCTGCTGCAAGTAGCCGTGATCGACGGCGCGGGCGCCTTCGGCGGTGCCAAGGTAATGGCCGTCGCCGTGGGTAGGCAGGAACCAGAAAATATTGAGGCTCATGGAGTGGTCTCCTAAGGGATCGAATTACTGCGCTTTCGCAACGGCCGCCGGCGGCGTCCAGATCACGTCCTTGATGCTCAAGGGCTTGGGAATCAATTTGAGCTGATAGAAGCTGTCGGCGATTTTCTGCTGCGCCGCCACCACCTCCGGCGTAAGGAACAACGCCCCGTAGCCTTGGCGTTTCACCGACGTCAGGGTGATGTCGGCAGGCAGGCCGAGCAGCGGCGATACCTGCTTGGTCACGTCGTCAGGATTGGCCTTGGACCACTCCCCCACTGCGCGCACCTCTTCCACCAGCGTCGTGATGACCTGGGGATTTTTTTGCGCATAGGGCTTGGTAGCGAGGTAGAACTGGTGGTTATCGACGATGCCTTTGCCGTCACGCAGGGTGCGTGCCTGCAACTGCTGTTCGGCGGCAGCCTGGTACGGATCCCAGATCACCCAGGCGTCGACGCTGCCACGCTCGAACGCGGCGCGGGCGTCGGCCGGCGGCAGGAAAACGGTCTGGATGTCGGAATATTTCAGGCCGGCATCTTCCAGCGCCCGCACCAGCAGGTAGTGGACGTTGGAGCCTTTGTTCAGCGCGACTTTCTTGCCCTTGAGGTCTTGCACCGATTGGATGGCCGAGCCTTTGGGCACCAGGATCGCCTCGCTGGTGGGTGCCGGGGGTTCATAGGCGACGTAGAGCAAGTCGGCGCCTGCGGCCTGGGCAAACACCGGCGGAGTTTCGCCGGTCACGCCAAAGTCGATGGAGCCGACGTTCAAGCCTTCAAGCAGCTGCGGGCCGCCAGGGAACTCGGTCCATTGCACGTCCACGCCTTGGGCGGCGAGGCGTTTCTCCAATGAGCCCTTGGCCTTGAGCAGCACCAGGGTGCCGTATTTCTGGTAACCGATCCGCAAGGTCTCGGCTTGAGCTTGAGTAATGACGCCGAGGGACACAGCCGCAGCAAACAGAGCGACCAGCCCGCGACGCAAAATGACAGTGCGCATGGCGCCTCTCCTTTTTGCTGTGGGGTTTTGGCTGCACCTGCTGGGCCGTTGGCGGCTGAGTAAGGTGAGTTGAATCAGAGTTCGGGGTTCAAATGCTCCAGCGAGCACTCAACAAACGTTCGTTCAATACACTGGGGTCCAGCGGCCTGGGCCGGCGGGCCATGGCGCTGAAAAACTGTTCCAGCGCCTCGTCCAGGCGCTGCTGCAGGGCCGGCGCCAATTGCGCCTGGGCGCTGCCTTCGCCGTAAGCGATCTGGCTGTCTTCGGCAAAGATCCCATGGAGCATCTCCTGGGCCTTGAGCGCCGACAACACCGGCTTGAGGGCGTAATCCACCGCCAGCATGTGGGCGATGCTGCCGCCGGTTGCCATCGGCAACACCACCTTATGGGCCAGGGCCCGTTCAGGCAGCAAGTCCAGCACGGTCTTCAACGCACCGGAAAAAGACGCCTTGTACACCGGCGTGGCAATCAGCAAGCCGTCGGCATTTTCGATCTGCTGGAGCAGGTCGACGACCTTCGGGCTGTCGAAACGGGCATGGAGCAGATCTTCGGCCGGGAAGTCGCGCACCTGATAGCTCACCACTTCCACACCTTGCTGCTGCAACCAGCGTTGCGACCGCTCCAGCAGCACCCCGGAGCGGGAGCGTTGGCTGGGACTGCCACCGAGTGAGACGACCAACATGCCTACCCTTCCTTAACTGTCATGTGCGATTCGCGGTGGGCGATCTCGCTGTATGGGGCAAACCATAACAGGGGATTAATATAGCTTTAAATCATATTTATTCATTTGGTTATTCGATTTTTATATATTCAATTTCTTTTCCTTGGCGCAATAAAAAAGGCCGTCGAAACGGCCAAAACCCTTGGTGCACAGAGATCCCCCCTGTGGGAGCGAGCCTGCTCGCGATAGCGTCGGATCTGCCAGCGTCGATGGCGACTGATACACCGCTATCGCGAGCAAGCTCGCTCCCACAAGTTCGGATCAGGTGTTGCGTCAGCGATTGGGTTGCGGGGTAAGGCGCAGGTAGGGCTTCACGGCGCGGTAGCCCTTGGGAAAGCGCTGCTTGAGTTCCTCTTCATCCTTGAGCGACGGCACGATCACCACTTCATCACCGTCCTGCCAGTTGGCCGGGGTGGCGACTTTGTAGTTGTCGGTCAATTGGAGCGAGTCGATCACCCGCAGGATCTCATTGAAATTGCGCCCGGTGCTGGCCGGGTAGGTAATGGTCAGGCGGATCTTCTTGTTCGGGTCGATCACGAACAAGGAACGCACAGTCAACGTGTCGCTGGCGTTGGGATGGATCAGGTCGTACAGGTCCGACACCTTGCGGTCGGCATCGGCCAGGATCGGAAAATTGACCACGGCGTTCTGGGTCTCGTTGATGTCCTCGATCCATTTGTGGTGCGAGTCCACCGGGTCAACCGAGAGGGCAATGGCCTTGACCCCGCGCTGGGCGAATTCGTCCTTGAGCTTGGCGGTCAGGCCCAATTCGGTGGTGCACACCGGGGTGAAATCCGCCGGGTGGGAAAACAGCACGCCCCAGCTGTCACCGAGCCATTCGTGGAAACGGATCTTGCCGGCGCTGGAATCCTGTTCGAAGTCGGGGGCGATGTCGCCGAGTCTGAGGCTCATGGTGGGGCTCCTGGATGAGGTTGTTGTGAGCCCAACTTTGCACCGGTTTTGTTTGCTTTAAAAAGAATAAATATCAATCTATCTAGATCGATAGTGAATATAAAAAACTGTTCACTGGCGCCACAACGCATAGCGGCCCAAGATCATTTCCGAGGTTTCGAGAAGGCCTCGAGTTGCTGAAAGAGGAGAAGGTTCGGGGAAGGCTACAGGGGTGGGCCAGACCCGAAACGCAAAAGCCCCGCCCGGCGTGCTGCCGGGCGGGGCTTTTTTTGCCGAGGTATTACCCTAGGAAAGCAAGTTTGCTCGCGATGAGTGGCTTAGGCTCCATCGTCTGATTCTATGGGTGTCGATTTTCAACTGGATCCGGGGAGCTTCGCACTTGCAGATAACGGTATGTAACCAACGCAAACAGCACAATCAGACCAGCCATAAGAGCGCTTGTCATCATGACCCCCTCCCTGAACGCGCCATCGGCCATTTCCAGAATCCGCGTTGCCACAAGGGAAGACTGAGTTTGACTGACGGCGTGCGCCCCTCCCAGGGTTGCTGCTGCAGCCACTACTTCTTCGGCCACTCCCTCGGGTATCGCCAACGACAACCGATACAAAGCCGCTACGCCCCCACCAATCAATGTGGTACCCAACACCACGCCAACCTCATAAGCCGTCTCACTGACGGACGAGGCACTACCGGCGCGGTCGGCCGGAACCGCGCCTAACACAAGGTCATTGGACACTGTAGTGATTGCAGCAATGCTGACATTGAGCAACACGAAAGCCAGCCCTACCGTCAGAGCAGTGGCGGCAAACAGCGCCATCACCGAAAAGGCTGCCGCGGCAATTAGTAAACACCCGGTAATGACCTTGTTCGGTGCGATTTTTTGCGCCACAGGCACGATAGCGAGGCCGGCGATGATCGCCAGTATTTGCCCCGGCACCAGTATCAAGCTAGCCAGCAACGGGGAAAGTCCAAATACCAGTTGCAACAATTGAGTGGCAAAGAAAATGAACCCGATCAACAAGCCCAGGCTTACAAGGTTCGTCACAATGGAGACACTGAAGGCAGAAGAAGCGAATAGCTTAAGATCCAGCAGTGGCTGTTCCAACCGTAACTGGCGACGGACAAAAACCACGCCCAGAAAGACTCCAGAGAGCGCCCAGAATAACACCCGGCCATCGAAGCCAACCGTAGCCAGATGCTTGAGGCCCAGCATCACGCCCGTCATGGCTCCCAAGCTCAATACGATACTTAGGTAATCAGTCGATCTGCCGGACTGCCGTGGCGATTCGGTGATCATCGGCGCCAAGAGCAGCACCGGCAGCAGGAACGGTAGAGCAACCAGGAAAACCGATTGCCAATCGAAATACTGCAACAGCACGCCGCCCAGCAACGGCCCCAATGCCGACCCGATGGTCAGGCAGGTTGCCCAGACAGCCACCGCCAAGCGTCGTTCTTCACGATCCTCGAATGCGGTGCGAATCAGCGCAAGGGTCGCTGGCAGAATCATTGCGCCGAAACACCCCAACAGCGCCCGTCCCGCAATCAAGTGCCAAGCTTGCTGTGAAAAAACTATACAAACCGACACTAAAGCGAACCCGGCACAGCCTAGGCAAAGCATGCGCCGATGACCAAAACGATCTCCAGAACTGCCCATGGTCACCAGTAACCCCGCTAGCACCAAAGAGTAGGCATCAATCATCCACAGCTGCTCGGCAGCAGACGGATTCAGTGCAGCAGCGATTTGAGGCAAGGCGAAATTGAGGATCGTATTATCGATAGTCACCAACAGAACTGGAAGCATGATCACCAGCAAAGCTGCGCCCTTCGAGCGGTCCTTGATAATGAAGGCAAGAGAGGTTGCCGCTCCGTGCATCAGTCGTTTCTCCTTGGAGAGCTCAGTATGTTGAAGAGCGTTTCGCAGGTTTTGCCGTAGACGTCGACATACGCACCCAACTGTCGCTGCACGGCAACTAACTCGTCGGTAAAAGCCGACGGCGTGTCACTCCTGCAAAGATGATCAAGCAAAGCCAGGCTGGCCGACAGTTGATCACGCTGCTGCCCTGCACTGTTCTGCCCGAGGCCTGTGCAAGCCTCTGCGCCCATTGCGGCCACATACCTTTGGCCTGGATATCCATAGCCAGTTTCAAACGTCCGTGTCCACTAGCAAGCAGCCCGCTGGTGACTTCGCCGAAACAACCATTCATCGCACCCGCTGCTTTGGATGCGGCATTAGTCCTATCCGTCTCACCAACCCTACAAACTTTTAATCCTCGACTCGCTAACTCAAAAGCAATCGAACCGCCTATAGCACCGCTACCGACTACAACAACGTCATAGATCATTTTCAACTCCAAACTTCATACCTAAGAACATGAACATTCAAATTTACGAAACCGACAGAAGAAAAACCTAGGCTCAAGCGCAACTTCATGGAATAGACACGATGCAATAGGTGCATTTCTTTGCGACACACGCACGCATAGATTTTATAACTCGGATAACCTCACCTTGGTTCCGTTCAGGTTTGCCGGTATATTCGGCATCAGAGGAAACATCTGCCTTATCGGCCCTAACCGTTCACTTCGTCTGTCACAGCACGGGAGCCTTTTCGGCACTTCCTTAGAAAGCCATCCTTCTCAAGTCATTAATTTACCCAGTAGAACCTCATCGTCTACCACCAAAACCCGACTCTTCCAACGATAAAGAAACATCCTACGCTTGTAACATAATAGCCCGCAGGAAATTTCCCACGACCAACCACAGACCCACTGAGTAATATGCCTTGCGCGCCCCCACAACAAAAAAAAAACCAATTAAACTCACAACTAAGTAAAACAGAAGCATCACAATCAACAAGCCTATGGCGTGAAAACTTCTGATCGTAGCTAGAAACTCCTTAAAGAGTCGTTCTTTACAAGCTCGACTTCCCATTGAGGCGGCCACCCATACAGATCAGTCTTTATAGACCGTTCTTTATCGGGTTACTTGCATCTTAAGCCGTAAATTATTGACCCGATCTCAAGACAAGCCAGGATAGGCAGCATGAACACTCAAGCCTTGTTGATCCATCTGCAAAATCACTTGCCCGATTTACTCGCGGTTTACCTGTTCGGTAGCCATGCACAGGGAACCGCCGGGCCTGACAGCGATGTCGATTTGGCCGTGCTCTTGTCCGGCGAGGTTGACCCTGTGTCGTTATGGCAGCTTTCAGGGGATTTGGCAGATATCGCTGGCAGTCCGGTGGATCTGATTGACCTACGTGCAACAACCACCGTCATGCAATATCAGATCGTGACCCGAGGCCAGAGACTCTGGGCCCGCGACGTACAGGCGGGGTTGTTCGAGTGTTTTGTTCTCAGCGAAAAGACCGCTCTCGACGAGGCTCGGGCAGGCTTGCTCAAGGATATTCAGGAAGAAGGCAGCGTGTATGGCCGATGACGTACTGATCAACAAAGCAGCGAGTATCGAGCGTTGTATCGCCCGGGTGCGGGAGGAATACGAGAAGGATCCCGCTACATTTGCCACCGATTTCACTCGCCAGGATTCGGCTGTTCTGAATATCCAGCGTGCATGTAAAGCGGCGCTGGATATAGGGCAGCATTTGATTCGACGTGAGCGGTTGGGTGTCCCGCAAAGCTCCCGGGATTTGTTCGAGTTGCTTTTCCAAAGTGGCTGGGTGGAAGAAGGTTTGGTGAAAAATCTGAAGAACATGGTGGGCTTCAGGAACATCGCCGTGCATGACTATCAAGCTCTGCAACTGCCGATCATGGTTGCGATCATTACCCAGCACTTGGGGGATTTCCTGGCGTTCAGCGCGTTCATCCTGCGTAAGGACGCGTCGGAGTCCGCGCGATAACAGTGGGAGCACGGGGCGGAACCTGCTACGAGCCCCAAAAACGCAAAAGCCCCGCCCGGCGTGCTGCCGGGCGGGGCTTTTTTACTTCGCTACGTCTTACATGAAGTTGTAAGTGTAGTTGAAGATCAGGCGGGTCTGATCCCGGTCAGCGCCGGAACCACTACCGGTGCCGCGGTAAGAACCGTGACGCAGGGTGGTGCCGAAACCTTTCAGAGCACCTTGCTGGACGACGTAATCCAAGCGCATGTCGCGTTCCCACTCGGACGAATCGCTTCCACCGGTCGTGGACTTGATGTTTTCACCATGCAAGTAGGCGACAGCGGCTTTCAGGCCAGGAACGCCCAGACCGGTGAAGTCATAGGAGTATTGACCGAAGGTGGTGTTCTCACCGGCACGGACGAATCCGTTGATCATGCTATCGGTGAACAGGTAGAAGCTCGAACCACCGGCACCTTCATTTCGGCCGTTGCCGTCAAGCACGCTGCCCTGGTTCAGGTAAACAAAACCACCGTCATCACCGACTTGCTGGTGCCCCAACATGAAGGCACTGCCACCCAGGGAGTAGGTGAACATGGCGCTCCAGGTTTTGTTATCGACCACACCCTGTTCTTTGGCATAGCCACCGTTGTTATCGAAATCATAACCCGCATCGCCGTTGCGGCCATCCGAACTGCTGTCGAAGTAACGCAGGTCTGTCTTGAACGACTGGCCTTCGCTGATCGGGAAAACATGTACAGCACCCAGGAAGTGCTGCTTGTAGTAATCCTGCAGGTTGGCGTAGTAGTACTGCAGGGTCAGGTCTTTGGTGACCTTCCAATCAGCACCGGCGTAGCGGAATTGATTGCTTTCCTCGGTACCACCAGAGACTGCCAAGCCGGTACGGTTGCTCGATGCACGACCAACAGCATGTTCCAGTTGGCCGGCGTTGAACGTGACGTTGTCCAGGTCCTTGGAGGTGATGGTGCCACCTTCGAAGGTTTGCGGCAGCAGACGACCGTCGCTGGCGACCAGGATCGGCAGGTTGGGCGCCAGGGCACCACCCAGGTGGGCTTCGGTCTTGGAGAACAGCGCCTTGACGTTACCCGACAGACGGCTCCAGTTGTGCACGGCGGAGCCATCGGTGTCGCTTGGGACGAAGGTGTTGCTGTTGGGGTGTTGGCCTTTACCACCATCGAGATGGATCCCCACCAATGCCTGGGCATCAATACCAAAACCCACGACGCCTTGAGTGAAGCCGGACTTGTAGTCGAACTTCAGGCCAGTAGCGGTTTCACGCTGGTCGGCACCGCCTTCGCGGTTATCGTTATCAAAATACAGGGTACGAGAACTGACAGACGCCTTGCTGTCTTCGATAAAACCGGCGGCGCCTGCTTGCTGCGCCAAAACCCCAACGGCCACGGCCACGGCCAAGGTGGACTTGTTCATGCTTCGCTCCTCTCGTTTTCTAATTCTTGTGTGTCTTTGGTTCCGGATCGAACGCCCGGATTCCGCGGATGCGCGATTAGCGCCAGACCGTGACTGACAAGTCAATCGTAAGCATTTATGACTACGACTATGGTCTAACCCCTCTACACCGGCCCGCAGGATAATGGATTTTTTATAATCCCAAAAAGAATTGTTTCAACAGTTTTCAGCTCGTTTCGACATATGAGTGCCATCACAGCACCATCAGGCCGTGACATGACTTATCGGCGACGCAGGGAATTACTGAATGATGATTCGTCGGGGATTTTCGAGCCCCGCGAATTCTTGGCGGCGAGATAGGTTTGCGCGCCTCCTGCGCCTTCGATTCCTGTTCAAGACAGCGCGCGCATGCCGCGATCTTGACGTGTTCCAGACTAGCTGCTCATTGTCTGAAATCAAGAAGATCGCGACAGCGCAAATTTTCCGACAGCCGCTTACAAGGATTTTTCAAAGATTTTCGAGTTGCGCTGGTAGTTGTAGAGCGAAGCCCGCGCCGCCGGCAGGCGCTCGACGCTGCTGGGCTCGAAACCACGTTCGCGGAACCAGTGGGCGGTCCGGGTCGTCAGCACGAACAGCGTCTTGAGCCCTTGGGCGCGGGCCCGGGTTTCGATTCGCTCCAGCAGTTCATCGCCCCGGCCACCGTGGCGGTATTCCGGGTTCACCGCCAGGCAGGCCAGTTCCCCGGCATCCGAATCGGCGATCTGGTACAGCGCCGCGCAGGCGATGATCATGCCTTCGCGCTCGACCACGCTGAATTGTTCGATCTCGCGTTCCAGCACTTCGCGGGAGCGACGTACCAGGATCCCCTGCTCTTCCAACGGGCTGATCAGGTCCAGCAGGCCGCCGACATCTTCGATGGCCGCTTCGCGCACCACCTCGAATTGCTCCTGGGCCACCAGCGTCCCGCTGCCATCGCGGGTAAACAGCTCGGCCAGCAGCGCACCGTTTTCGACGTAACTGACGATATGGCTACGGGCCACGCCGCCACGGCAGGCCTGGGCCGCCGCATCCAGCAGTTCGGCCTGGTAGTCGCTGCCCAGGCGCTGTATATGAGCCGGCACCTGCTGCGGACGCAGCTCGCGCACCAACCTGCCATCTTCGCCAATCAACCCCTGCTCACTGCCGAACAACAGCAGCTTGTCGGCCGCCAGGTCGATGGCCGCCCGGGTGGCAACGTCTTCACAGGCCAGGTTGAAGATCTCTCCGGTGGGGGAATAACCCAACGGCGACAGCAACACGATGGAGCGCTCGTCCAGCAGCCGATTGATGCCCTTGCGATCGACCCGGCGCACTTCACCGGTGTGGTGATAATCCACGCCTTCGAGCACACCGATGGGACGCGCGGTGACCAGGTTGCCGCTGGCGACCCGCAGCCGCGAGCCCTGCATCGGTGAGGACGCCATGTCCATCGACAGGCGCGCCTCGATGGCGATGCGCAGCTGGCCGACCGCGTCGATCACGCACTCCAGGGTCGCGGCATCGGTGATGCGCATGCCATGGTGGTAATGGGGCGTGAGGCCCCGTGCAGCGAGGCGGGTTTCGATCTGCGGGCGCGAGCCATGGACCAGCACCAGGCGCACGCCGAGGCTGTGCAGCAGCACCAGGTCATGGACGATGTTGCCGAAATTAGGGTGTTCCACCCCGTCGCCGGGCAGCATGACGATGAAGGTGCAATCGCGGTGGGCGTTGATGTAGGGCGAAGCGTGACGAAGCCAATTGACGTATTCGGGCATGAACCTGGGCCTGTAATAAATAACAGCCGAAAAAAGACGAAACGGAACGCACAGCGGGCTGGTGGTTATCGTCGGAACAGGCTTGGCGACACGCGCGCTCTCCTCATGTGATGAATACGACCCCGCAAGGGGGCAATTTAACCGACCGTGGCCGGTGTCAGGCAGTAATGACCGATCAATTGTTGCAACAGCTGTACGGTAGGTTGCAAACGTGACATTTCAAGGTACTCACCCGGCTGGTGGGCACAGGCGATATCGCCAGGACCAAGCACCAGGGTTTCGCAGCCAAGGCGCTGAAGATAAGGCGCTTCGGTGCCAAACGCCACTGCTTCGGCGCGATGGCCGGTGAGTCGCTCGGCCACCCGTACCAGTTCGCAGTCTTCGGCCTGCTCGAATGGTGGCACTTCGGGGAACAGCGGGGCGTAGTCGATCTTGACCTTGTGCCGCTCGGCGATGGGGTTGAGCTTCTGCTGGATCGCCGCCCGCAACACCTGTGGGTCCATGCCCGGCAGGGGGCGCAGGTCGAATTCCATGGAGCACTGGCCGCAGATGCGGTTGGGATTGTCGCCGCCATGGATGCAGCCGAAGTTCAGGGTCGGTTGTGGCACGGTGAACTGCGGGTTACGGAACTCACGTTGCCATTGCAGGCGCAGCCCGCGCAGTTCGCCCATGGCATCGTGCATGGCTTCCAGCGCGCTGTGGCCCAGGCTCGGATCGGAGGAATGGCCGCTGCGCCCGAGAATGTCGATGCGCTCCATCATCACGCCTTTGTGCAAGCGAATCGGCCGCAGGCCGGTCGGCTCACCGATCACCGCCGCACGCCCCAGTGGTCGCCCGGCATCGGCCAGGGCCCGGGCGCCGGCCATGGAGCTTTCTTCGTCGCAGGTCGCGAGGATCAGCAGCGGTTGCTTGAACGGTTGGTCCAGCAGCGGCTTGACCGCTTCGATGGCCAAGGCGAAAAAACCCTTCATGTCACAACTGCCCAGGCCCACCCAGCGGCCATCGACCTCGGTAAGCTTCAGCGGATCGGTCTGCCACAACGCGCCGTCGAACGGCACCGTGTCGCTGTGGCCAGCCAGTACCAGGCCGCCTGGGCCGCTGCCGAAGCTGGCCAGCAGGTTGAATTTGCCGGGGCTGACCTGCTGGATGTCGCAGGAGAACCCAAGGTCGCCGAGCCAACCCGCCAGCAGCTCGATCACGGCACTGTTGGACTGGTCCAGCCCTGGCTGGGTACAACTGACCGAAGGTGCGGCGATCAGGGCAGCGAACTGATCTTTCATGGACGGCAAAGGCATCGCTGACTCCGGGCTTACAGATTGACGTTCATCATAGAACCATCTGGCGCAAGGAATAAACCGTCGCGGCGCGTAGGATGAGCGAGTCCTGTACACTGCACGGCCTTGGCAGCCACACCTTCCCCCGGCTGCACACCCGATCCCTGGATTTTCCGGCCATGCAGAAAGAAACCGAAATCAAACTCCGCGTCAGCCGCGAGACCCTGGCAGCCCTGCGCGAGCACCCGCTGCTGAAAAAACGCAACAAGAGTGGCTGGGAACGCCACGAACTGATGAACCAGTATTTCGACACGCCGGAGCGTGACCTGGCCCGGACCAAGGTCGCCCTGCGCCTGCGTCGCGATGGCGAAGAAGTGATCCAGACCCTCAAGACCCGCGGTCAAAGCGTCGCCGGCCTGTCCGAGCGCAACGAGTACGATTGGCACCTGCCCAAGGCCAAGCTCGACCTGAAGAAGCTCGACGGCGAATGCTGGCCAGAGGCCTTGGCCGAACTGGACAAGAAAACCCTCAAGGCCATCTTCACCACCGATTTCGTTCGCGAACGCGCTGAAATTGCCTGGGGCCGTGGCAAAAGCAAGGTGGTGATCGAAGCCGCCCTGGACCTGGGCCATGTGGTGGTCGGCAAGCAGAAGGAAGAAATCTGCGAACTGGAGCTGGAACTGCGCGAAGGCGAACCCGCCGCCCTGCTGGAACTGGCCGCCGAGCTGGCCGCGACCCTGCCCCTGATGCCCTGCGACATCAGCAAGGCCGAGCGTGGCTATCGCCTGTACGA
The DNA here is from genome assembly GCF_900119205.1 of Pseudomonas sp. NFACC16-2. Classification (NCBI taxonomy): domain Bacteria; kingdom Pseudomonadati; phylum Pseudomonadota; class Gammaproteobacteria; order Pseudomonadales; family Pseudomonadaceae; genus Pseudomonas; species Pseudomonas sp. NFACC16-2. The sequence continues at coordinate 26,737 of NZ_FPIX01000009.1, forward strand.
CGCAGGCAGCTACGCCCTGAGCCTGCCAGCGCCACAACTGACCGCCGAAACGCCGCTGGATGACGCCTTCGCCGCGCTGAGCTGGCATCTGCTCGGCAGCAGCCAGCGCCTGGCCGAACAATACCGTTTCAACGGCCATTGGCGCCTGCTGCAGGACTGGGTGGAAAGCCTCGCCGAACTGCGTGCCCTGCTCAGCAGCCTCGGCCAGGCCGCGCCGCGCCAATCGACCCACGATTTGCGCCTGGCCCTGGACGCGTTGCTGGAAGACTGGCGCCCACTGGTCCAGGCCGGCCTGGATGACGAAGACGTGCGCAAGGCGGCACCGGAACAGTTCCTTGAAGAGCTGCAAGACCCGCGTTGGGGCCTGTTTTCCCTCAACACTTCACGCTGGCTGCTGGCTCGCAGCTGGGCCGCCGAGCGCAACACCCGTGGCAATCGCCAGGGCGCGGCGCAACTGGGCAGCTGGCTGCCGCGTCTGCTCGGCGAAGAGTCGTCGTCCCTGCAACTGCAACGCTACCAGCAGCAGCCCGAAGACCTGGCCGAGCAACTGCCGCGCATCGAACGTATCCAGGCCTGGCTGCACCACGCCCGCCATGTGCTGGAGATCCCGGAAATGGATCGCCTCTACGGTGAACTGAACAAACTGGCGCAATTGGCTAACCAACCGATCACCGACGAAACGCTGGATGCGCGCAAGCAACAGGCGATTGCGGTTTACCAGAATCGGGCCTGGAAGACGTTGCTGCGTCTGTAATATCGGCATCGCGAGCAAGCTCCCACAGGGGTTCAGCGTTGTAACCACATCTAGTGGCCGCTGATGATCAACTGTGGGAGCGAGCTTGCTCGCGATGGGGCCAGCACATCCTCCACAGAACTCAGCGCACCACCGGCAAACTCGTCGTCGACTTGATCTCCGACAGCGCCACGATCGAGTTCACTTCCTGGATCCCCGGCACCATCGACAGCTTTTCGAAAAAGAATCGCTCATATGCCTCGATGTCCGCCGTGACGATGCGCAACAGAAAATCCACCGACCCCATCAGCACGTAACACTCCAGTACTTCGGGGAAGCCGCGGATCGCCTCGGTGAACTCGGTGAAGTTCGAACGGCCGTGGGCGTTGAGTTTGATTTCGGCGAAGATCTGCGTGTTAAGGCCGATTTTCTTGCGATCCAACAGGGTCACCTGGCCACGAATGATGCCCTCGTCCTTCATCCGCTGGATCCGTCGCCAGCATGGCGATTGAGACAAGCCGACCTGTTCGGCGATCTGCGCACTGGACAGCGAGGCATCCTCCTGCAGCAGCGCCAATATCCTGCGGTCGTAGCCATCCAATTCGCTATGCATAATCAAACCCAAAATGACTGATTTAGAGAATCAAGCGATTCGAAATATCGCCAGAATCACTCATCTTAGATAAGAAATACCCGGACTCGCATGTAAATATTTCTCCCGCCACTAAGGAGACCGAACATGCCCCCACTCGAAGCCGTTGCCATAGCCTCGACCCGCGCCGACGTCTGGCACGCCGCCAATACCCATTGTCGGGTGCAGTACCGCATATTGGCCGAAGCCGAGCCGGATTTACTGTGTCGGGCGTTGAACCTGTTTGCCTTGCAGGGCCTGACGCCGCAGCAGGTTCATGTCGAACGCCCAGGCGATGTGCTATCGCTGGACATCGTCATGGACGGGCTGAGCTGGCACCGTGCCCAGGTCATCGCTGAAAAATTACGTAACCTCATCAGCGTCTGTTCGGTGGACCTGCAAGACGCTGATATTGCGCACGTTGGGCCGGCCCAAGCCGTCTGTTGAACGCCCACGGGCAAGAATTGGTAACGCATTGGTCGGGTAGTGGCCCAACGGTCTACGGGGTCGGGACTATTCTTTTGCAGACCGAGCGAGGACGCCTAAGCGTCTGTATCGCGGCTTTGCTGCAATTGTCCAATAGGAACCCGCATGTCCACCAAACACGCCACTCAGGACCGCTGGCTGGACCTCAACGATCTGCTGCGCCAACTGGTCACCCAGGGCCTCATCAGCCAGGATTCAGCCGAAACCGCGCTGAACGCCCGCCGACGCCACAGCGCCAATAGCCAGTTGCATCCGCTGGAGTTCATCGCCAACCAGCACCTGGACGACCTCAGCCGGCCCGGCAAGCGCCTGGACCTGGAGAACCTGACCTTGTGGTTGGCCCAGCAGGCCGACCAACCCTACATGCGCATCGACCCGCTGAAAATCAACGTCGCGGCCGTGACCCCCTTGATGTCCTATGCCTTTGCCCAGCGTCACAAGATCCTTGCAGTGGCGGTCGATCGTGACGCCGTCACCGTCGCCAGCGCACAGCCCTACGTCAACAGTTGGGAAGCGGACCTGACCCACGTGCTCAAGCTGCCGATCAAGCGGGTGGTCGCCAACCCTGTGGACATCCAGCGCTTGAGCGTGGAGTTCTATCGCCTGGCCAAATCGGTCAGCGGCGCCACCACGGTCGATCAGCAACCGAGCAACCTGAGCAATTTCGAGCAGTTGCTCAACCTGGGCGCCAGCGACCAGGAGCCGGACGCCAACGACGCCCACATCGTCAATATTGTCGACTGGCTGTTCCAGTACGCCTTCCAGCAGCGCGCCAGTGATATCCACATCGAACCGCGCCGCGAGCAGGGCACCGTGCGGTTTCGCATCGACGGGGTGCTGCACACCGTCTATCAGTTCCCGCCGCAGGTCACGATGGCAATCGTCAGCCGTCTCAAGAGCCTGGGGCGGATGAACGTCGCGGAAAAACGCAAACCCCAGGACGGCCGGGTCAAGACCAAGACCCCGGACGGTGGCGAAGTGGAATTGCGCCTGTCGACCTTGCCCACCGCGTTCGGCGAAAAAATGGTCATGCGGATCTTCGACCCGGAAGTGTTGCTCAAGGATTTCGACCAACTCGGCTTCTCCGCCGACGACCTGCGTCGCTGGCAGGACATGACCCGCCAGCCCAACGGCATCATCCTGGTGACCGGGCCTACCGGCTCCGGCAAGACCACCACCCTCTACACCACGCTCAAGAAACTGGCGACGCCGGAAGTGAACCTCTGCACCATCGAGGACCCGATTGAAATGGTCGAGGCCTCCTTCAACCAGATGCAGGTCCAGCACAACATCGACCTGTCCTTCGCCGCCGGGGTGCGGGCACTGATGCGACAAGACCCGGACATCATCATGATTGGTGAGATCCGCGACCTGGAGACCGCCGAGATGGCGATCCAGGCGGCGCTCACCGGGCACCTTGTGCTGTCGACGCTGCACACCAACGACGCGCCGAGCGCCATCAGTCGCCTGCTGGAGCTGGGTGTGCCCCATTACCTGATCAAGGCCACCGTGCTCGGGGTCATGGCCCAGCGGCTGGTACGCACCCTGTGCCCTCAATGCAAAGCCCCCCTGACCCTGGATGAAGACGACTGGCAAACCCTGACGAGGCCCTGGCAGGCGCCGCTGCCGAGCAATGCCCAACAGGCCGTCGGTTGCCTGGAATGCCGTGACACCGGTTACCGCGGCCGCGCCGGCGTCTACGAAATCATGCAACTGACCGACAGCGTCAAGGCTTTGATCCACCCCGACACCGACCTGCTGGCGGTACGCCGCCAGGCATTCAAGGAAGGCATGCGCAGCCTGCGCCTGTCGGGGGCGCAAAAGGTGGCGGCAGGCTTGACCACGGTCGAGGAAGTGCTGCGGGTGACGCCGCAAAGCGAGCAGAAGTAGGAACTGTCTGGCTCAGGGGCAGAAAGATCCCACAAACAAAGCGGAACGGACCATAGCGAAGATACTGGCCGCGTGCCCTACACTCAGGGCTCGCAGGTCCATCTCAATTCGCACAGGGAACCGTCATGCAGATCGGTAGCGTACTTTTACTTTTCATCGGCCTCGTGGTCGCCATCCTGTTCATGGGTTTCAAGGTCGTGCCCCAAGGCTACCAATGGACCGTCGAGCGGTTCGGGCGCTACACCAACACACTCAAGCCCGGCCTGAATATCATCATCCCGGTGATGGATCGCATCGGGCGCAAGATCAATGTCATGGAAAGCGTACTGGACATCCCGCCCCAGGAAGTCATTACCGCCGACAACGCCACGGTGCAGATCGACGCCGTGTGCTTCTTCCAAGTGGTCAATACGGCCCAGGCGGCCTACGAGGTGAACAACCTCGAGCACGCCATCCGCAACCTGCTGCAAACCAATATCCGTACCGTGCTGGGGTCCATGGAGCTGGACGCGATGCTGAGCCAGCGCGACGGTATCAACGAAAAACTGCTGCGCACCGTCGATGAAGCCACAGCGCCGTGGGGCATCAAGATCACCCGGATCGAGATCAAGGACATCAGCCCGCCGGCCGACCTGATGGCCGCCATGTCGGGGCAGATGAAAGCCGAACGTATCAAGCGTGCCCAGATCCTCGAAGCCGAGGGCCTGCGAGCGTCGGCGATTCTCACCGCCGAAGGCAAGAAGCAGGCGCAAATCCTTGAGGCCGAGGGCAGCCGTCAAGCCGCGTTCCTGGAGTCCGAAGCCCGCGAGCGCCAGGCGCAAGCCGAAGCGCTGGCCACCCAAGTGGTGTCCCAGGCGATTGCCGACGGCAACGTCCAGGCCGTGAACTACTTCGTCGCGCAGAAATACATCGATGCGCTGGGCAAACTGGCTTCGGCCAACAACAGCAAGGTGATCCTGATGCCACTGGAAGCCAGCCAGGTCATCGGTGCGGTCGGCGGCATTGGCGAGATCGTCAAGGCCACCTTCGATAGCAAGAAAACCTGAGGCACGCCTATGTGGATGTTCCTGCAACACCTGTCGTACTGGGACTGGCTGGCGCTGGGCGTCATCCTGCTGATCCTCGAAGTGTTCGGTGCCGGCGGCTACTTGCTGTGGATCGGCATGGCCGCCGCGGCAGTTGGCGTGCTCACGTTCATCCTGCCGCAGATGCCGTGGGAGCTGCAGTTCCTGTTGTTCGGCCTGTTCGCCATCGCAACGGCACTGTACTGGTGGCAGCGCCAGCGCAGCGCGGTGCGCCAAAGCGATCAACCGCACCTGAACCTGCGCGGGCAAGAGCTGATCGGCAAGGTCTTCCCGGTTCATGAAGCGATTGTCGATGGCCGTGGCAAGATCAAGGTGGCCGACAGCGTCTGGCTGGCCAAGGGGCCCGAGTCGTCCGTGGGCACGCGAGTCAGGGTGGTGGCGCAGGAAGGGGCGGTGCTGCAGGTGGAACGGGCTGACTGAGAAGTCATGGAACTGAATAGAGGCGCGGGTAATCCAACGTCATAGTTAACCCAGTGGAGTCACCTATCATGCGTCTCAAACTTGCTGTCGCTACCCTAGCCTTGCTGTCTCTTCCTGTTGGCTCGGCAATGGCCGACACGTTTTGGCGTAACGTCATCTCATCCGGTGCAACCACCGGTTCCACCTACCTGACTTTCAAGGATCACAAGCTGATCGTCGCCGCCCAGGATGATGCCGGCAGCTTCGTCGCCAGTGACGGCGGTATTCGTGGCCCTTACCTGGAAGCGGCGATGCAGAAAGTGCGTGCTGACAACCCAGGCCTGCAAGCCACCGACATGGAACTGGCCAACGCTATCCTGGCGAAAAACGCCGTCGCCCAAGACTGATTCCCGGCCAATAAAAAATGCCGCTCCATTGAGCGGCATTTTTTTGTCCGGCGAACATCCCGAGGCTGCCCCCCTGTGGAAGCGAGCTTGCTCGCGAAGGCGTCAGCCCAGACAACCCATGGATTGGCTTGAAGCTGATCGTCCCCACGCTCTGCGTGGGGATGCATCCCGTGAC